>JADLCO010000073.1 GCA_020847115.1 Pseudomonadales bacterium
CGAGCACCGCGCCGGCACGGCCCCAGGAGAGACCGTCGATGCCGTGCAGGATCTTGCAGCGGATGCCGGCCGCCTCGAGCGCGGATTTCATGAACAGCGCGTGGTAGGTCTCCTCCAGGTCGCGATCCTGCATGATGTGCAGCACGTCGTCGACGCCGCTCCGGCGCCAGGCCTGCACCAGCTGTGGGAACAGGTTGGCGCCCGGGTCACAGCCCTCGGTGACGCCGAAATGGCGCGCCCACTTGCCCTGCACCTTGCCGCACTCCATGTAGCAGGACGCCGAATCGGCGTTGTACTCGTAGACCTTGATGCCCCGGGCGCTGACCGCGAAATCGAAGCGGCCGGTGATCATCTCGTTGTGGCGATTGCTCCAGGAACGGCGAATCTTCGGCCATACCGCCGGCGGCAGGTCGAAGCGCGCGAGCAATGCGTCGTCGCGCAGCACCTGGTCGGTGGCGTACAGGAACTTGGCGTGCAGGTCGTTGGTGGCGAGCCGCAGCTCGCGTTCGGCCGCGCGCGACAGCGCGAAGTAGCGGCGCGGATCGGTGGCAGGCCCGGCCAGGCGGTGGCCGCCCATCATCTGCACATAGGCGGCCTCGTCCTCGTTGGCCATGTTGAGCCAGGACGACGGCCGCTCCTCGTCTGTCGCACACAGCGGGCGCAGGTCGAGCAGTCGGGGATCGATTTCCTCGCGGCGTTCGGCGAGCGCCGGGTCATCGGTCTGCACCACCCAGCCCAGGATCTCGGCGCCGCCGAGCGTGCATTGGATCCAGTACTCACCGTCCTCGGTGAGTCTGGCCTTGAGCTCCCGCGAACACCCCTGGCCCGGCGCCCACACCTGGTGATCGACGTTCTGCTCCACCACCGCCAGGCAATGGGGTTCGACACGGGTGACGATGGCGACGTGGCCGGTGCGGTGAAATTCGCCGCCCTCGTTCCAGATCAGCAGACAGCCAGGCTCCGGCAGGCGCCGCGAGCCGTTGCGGAAGGCGTGCAGCGGCAGCAGCGCCTGATCGGCGACACGGCGCACGTGGCGCAGATTGAAGATGTCGTAGGCCATGGGGATGTCGTCGAAGATGTACCCCTTGTTGAGGTACAGCCAGCGGCGGGCGAACTCCACGCACTGCCACTTGTAGCCCATGAAGACACCGTCGATGTAGCTCTGATACGACTGCCGGGTGGGGTACTCGCGCTCGTCGGCGGAATCGTAATCGGACGAATAGATGGGCACCCCGCCAGGGGCCATGCCCAGCAGAGTGCCGAACTTGGCGGGCGTCTTGTTGACTCCGGGCTGCATGCGCAATCGACCTCTCTACGGACTGACTCTACTTACGGATCTTCTCTCTTACGAACTGACTGACGCGCCGACACACCGATGGCACTGCGGCCCTCAACGGCCAGGCTGCCCGCCCACCGCCCGCGCCAGGCCGAGCAGGCCGGGCTCCGGGTGCAGGATCAACGCCAGCGGGATGGCCTCCAGGTAGGCGGTGAAGCGCCCCTTGGCCAGGAACCGGGCCCGGAATTCGGATGCGGCGAGCGGCGCCCCCAGTCGCGGCAGGATGCCGCCACCCAGGTAGACCCCCCCGCGGGCTCCGGTGCCGAGCGCCAGATTACCCGCAAAGCCGCCGAGCAGGGCGAAGAAGTGCCCCAGCGCGGCCGCCGCCACGGGGTCGGTGCCGGCCAACGCGAGCGCGGTCACCTCGGCAGGCGCCAGCGAAACCGCAGCCTGTCCTTCCAGCTCGGCCACCGTCCGATACAGCTCGACGAGCCCCGGCCCCGACAGCAGGCGCTCCGCCGACACATGGCCGTGGCGGCGCCGCACCGCGGCGATGAGCGCAGCCTCGCCCTCGTCGGCCGCCGCCAGCGTGGCATGGCCAGCCTCGGTGGCGAGCACGAAATCCGGCCCTGCGGCCGGCAGCCACAACGCCGCGCCCAGCCCGGTGCCCGGCCCCAGCACCAGGCGGGGTGCCGCGGGGTCGCCCGGCCCGCCACCCAGTGCCTGGCAATCGCCGTCGCCCAAGGCCCCGAGCGCCAGCGCCACCGCCGCGAAGTCGTTGACCAGCCGCACCCGCCGGAAGCCGAAACGCGCCTGCAGTTCGGGGGCGGAGATCCGCCAGGGAAGATTGGTCAGCTTGACCTCGGTCCCGCTTAGCGGCGCGGCCAGGGCAAGAAGACAGTCGAGCGCGGTGGCCACGGCGCCGCGGGCCGCGAGAAACTCGGCGACGATTGCCGCGAGGTCGACGTGCTCGGCATTGCGAAAGACGGCAATCTCCCCGCAGGTGCCGGCACTGCACAGCGCCAGGCGGCTATGGGTGCCGCCGATATCGCCGATCAGGGCGTCCGCTACGGGCACGCGGTCACCCAACCGGCCGGGACCACCTGCGCCACTCGATCACCGCCGCCCTGCGGCGGCAGCGCAGCGGGCCGCGGACACCCCGGATACCCCGCCCCGGCGACGCATCCGCTCAGGCAGCTTCCGGTCTTCCCCGGGGCTCGACCAGGTAGTCCCCCAGATCGACCGCTTTGGTCATCTCGAAGAAATCGACGTTGCGATAGGGCGAATTCACTACCACCCGTCCTTTCGAGTTGCGGTAATAGCTGCTGGTACCCGGGTGGGTCCAGACCATGTTCTCGTGAATGGCATCGACCTGCGCGATATACCGGTCATGCACTTCGCGCCGGCACTCCACCGCGCCCAGGCCCTCGCGCACCATGACATCGATCATCTGCATGGCGTAGCGGACCTGCATCTCGGCCACGAAGATGAAGCTGCCGCCGTGGCCGGGTTGCAGGTTGGGGCCATAGAGGGTGAAGAAATTGGGGAAGTCCGGCACCACGGTGCCCAGATAGGCGCTGGCATCCTCGTCGCCCCAGATGTCGCGCAGATTGCGCCCGGAGCGGCCCACCAGATCGTAGGTGGAGAGGAACTGGAGGACGTTGAAGCCGGTGGCGATCAGCAGCAGGTCGCCGGCATGGCGCTGGCCATCCCGGGTGATCACGGCATTGCCCTCGATGCGCTCGATGGGGCTGTCCACCAGGCTCACCTTGGGGTTGCGCAGCATCCGGTACCAGCCGTTGTCCATCAGCAGGCGCTTGCCGAAGGGTGGATAGGTCGGCAGCACCTTGTCGAGCAGGTCGGTACGGTCGCCGAGTTCGCGCTTGATGTAGTCGGTGAAGTAGGCGCGATGGCCGTCGTTGGCGGCGTTGAGCGAGCGCTCCGGGTGCTGCCACTCGGGATCCTTGTGCAGGGCATCGTAGACGCGGTCGTTGTAGGTCCAGCCCAGCCGCATCCGGTACCAGTTGCGATACAGGGGCACCTCGTTGAACAGGTAGCGCAGCGGCTCCGGCACCGGCTTGCGGAACTGCTCGAAGGGCGACGCCCAATGCGGCGAGCGCTGGAAGATGGTCAGGGATTCGACCTGGTGCTGGATCTCGGGACCGATCTGCATGGCCGTGGCGCCATTGCCGATCATCAGCACCCGCTTGCCGGCGACGCTGCCCCCCTGCGGCCATTCGGCGGAATGCCACATCTCGCCCCGGAAATCGCGCAGACCAGGAATGTCCGGGAAGGCCGGCGGGTTGAAGATGCCGGCGGCGCTGATCAGTACATTGGCGCTGTGGGTCTCCTCGCCGCCGTCGGCGGTGCGCACCCGCAGCCGCCAGCACTGGCCGGCGCTGTCGTAGGTGGCCGAGATCACGTCGGTGTTGAAGCGGATATGGGAACGAACGTCGAAGCGGTCGGCGACCTCCTCGAAATAGTCATGCAGTTCGTCGCGCAGCACGAAGTATTGCGACCAGTCGTAGGGCGCGAAGGAAAACGAATACAGGTGGTTGGGCGTGTCCACCCCGGCGCCTGGATAGCGGTTGTCCTGCCACACACCGCCCACGGTCTCGCGGCGCTCGAACACCTCGAAGGGCACGCCGGCGGCCTTGAGGTTGACCGCCGCACACAGACCCGAGGCGCCGGCGCCGATGACGGCCACCTTGAAACCCTCGGGCACCGGGATTTTGCGATCCCACAGCATCGCCTTCTGGCCGAGCTGGCAGGCGGTGAATTCGCCGTATTCGGGTGGCACCCGCTCGCCCATGGCGGCGCTCAGCATCTCCACCAGCTCGGCCTCGCCGGGCTCCGGCAGCGCCAGCGGCCGGCCCGCCTGCCAGGCGAGGATGGCCTCGAGCGCCGCGGCGCGAATCTCCTGTTGGACGTCCTCGCCGAGGCCGCCGGTATCGTTGTCGTCGACCCCGCGGGCGCGCCGCGGACGGTAGGGATCCTGCAGCCACTTGCGGTCGCCGGTCATCTGCACCAGCACCATCAGCAGGGTGGGAATATTGGCGATCGCCACGGCTTGGGCAATGCGGTCTCGGTCGGTCATGGGTTTTCCTCCGGCAATTCGAAACGGTTGGCGCGTCGCACCCTCCGGCTTGTGCATCGGGCTGTGCCTGCCGATGGCGGAACGGACAAAGTGGCGAGGTCGGTGGTTCCAGTCTACCAGAGCACGCCGGGCTGCCAGAGCACGGCGCGCGGCCGCTCCGCGCCGCCACCTGCACCGGAGCCCAGCGCGGTTGACGGCACCGGCGCAGATCGCGATAGTGGCCGCCGCACCGGGACGGGCCGCCACTCCGGCAGCCCGCGGCCGATCACCGGCAAGGGTCTCCATGGACACAAACGCTGCCGCCCAATCCCATCCCCAGCGCCGCCTGGGGGTGCTCACGCTGGGCGCCCTCGGCGTGGTGTTCGGCGATATCGGCACCAGCCCGCTGTACGCGCTCAAGGAATGCTTCCACCCCAGCCACGGCATCGCCCTCACCTCCGCCAACATCCTCGGCATCCTGTCGCTGATCTTCTGGTCGCTGACCATCGTGGTGTCGCTGAAATACATCGCCTTCATCATGCGCGCCGACAACCACGGCGAAGGCGGCATCATGGCGCTGCTGGCACTCAACCTGCGCGGCGACGCCAACCCGTCGCGGCGCCGGATGGTGCTGATCGGCGTCGGCCTCCTCGGCGCCGCGCTGTTTTTCGGCGACGGCATCATCACCCCGGCGATCTCGGTGCTCTCGGCGATCGAGGGCCTGAGTCTGGCCACGCCCGTGTTCGACCCCTTCATCCTGCCCATCACGCTGGCGGTGCTGTTCGGCCTGTTCGCCTTCCAGCGCCGCGGCACCGCCTCGGTGGGCCGCCTGTTCGGCCCCATCATTCTGATCTGGTTCACCACGCTGGGTGGCCTGGGCCTGGTGCAGATCGTCGAACATCCGGAAGTGCTGGCGGCGGTCAACCCGCTGTACGCGGTCCAGTTCGCGCTCGCCAACGGCTTCGCGGCCTTTGTCGTCCTGGGCGCGGTAGTGCTCACCATCACCGGTGGCGAGGCGCTCTACGCCGACATGGGGCATTTTGGCCGCCGGCCCATCCGCCTGGCCTGGTTCGGCGTGGTGCTGCCTGGACTGTTCCTGAACTACTGCGGCCAGGGAGCGATGCTGTTGCACGACCCCGGCGCGGTCGAGAATCCCTTTTTCCGCCTCGCCCCGCCCGCGCTGCTCTATCCGCTGATCGCGCTGGCCACGGCGGCCACGGTGATCGCCTCGCAGGCGGTGATCTCCGGGGTCTATTCGGTGGCCCGCCAGGCGGTCCAGCTCGGCTACCTGCCGCGCATCCACATCCAGCACACTTCGTCGGAGGAGATCGGCCAGATCTACGTGCCCCAGCTCAACTGGCTGCTGTTCGCCGCCATCGCCCTGCTGGTGCTGGCGTTCAAGACCTCGAGCAATCTGGCCGGCGCCTATGGCATCGCCGTGACCCTGACCATGATCTGCGACACGCTGCTCGCCGGCGCCATCGCCTACCGGCTGTGGGGCTGGCATCCGCTGGCCGTGACCGCGGCGGCCGTACCGCTGCTGCTGGTGGATGTCGCCTTCTTCGGCGCCACCTCGATGAAGGTGCTCGACGGCGGCTGGTTCCCGCTGCTGATGGGCGCCGTCGCCTTTACCCTGATGACCACCTGGAAGCGCGGCCGCGAGCTCCTGTTCGAGCGCCTCGACCGCGAGACCCTGCCGCTGCGCCCCTTCATCGAAGCGCTCGCCGCGGGCAGCAGCGAAGTGACCGTGGTGCCCGGCACCGCGGTGTTCATGACCAGTAGCCATCGGCACGTGCCCCACGCCCTGCTGCACAACCTCAAGCACAACAAGGTGATCCACGAGCGCGTGGTGCTGCTGACCCTGGTCACCCGTGAGGTGCCCGCGGTCGACGCCGCCGATCGGCTGCACATCGAGCCGGTCGCCAAGGGTTTTTACCTGATCACCGGCCACTATGGGTTCAAGGAGCAACCGGATGTCCCGGCGCTGCTGGAGCAGTGCGCCGCCCTCGGGCTCGAATTCAACCTGATGGACACCAGTTTCTTCCTGTCGCGGGAGACGCTGATTCCGAGCGTGGCGCCGGGCATGGCGCTGTGGCGGGAAAAGCTGTTCGCCACCCTGTCGCGCAATGCCGCGACCGCCACCGAGTTCTTCCAGATTCCCACCAACCGCGTGGTGGAACTGGGCACCCAGATCGAGATTTGACCCCCGCCAGACCCGGCGGGAATGGCAGCCCCGGAAGGCGTCGGCCCGGAACATACCAGACGCGATCGCAGCGATGCAGACCTCCGGCGACGACCCCGCGGCCGACCCCGAGTCGCCCGAGCGCGAAAGCCCCTTCGGCCTGTTCGTGATCTTTTTGCGCCTGGGATTGACCTCATTCGGCGGCCCCATCGCCCATCTCGGCTACTTCCGCGAGGAATTCGTCATCCGCCGGCGCTGGCTCGAAGAGCGCGCTTACGCCGATCTGGTCGCGCTGTGTCAGTTCCTGCCGGGGCCCGCGAGCAGCCAGGTCGGGATCGCCATCGGCCTCGCCCGGCACGGCTACGGTGGGGCGCTCGCCGCCTGGTCCGGGTTCACGCTGCCCTCGGCGCTGGCCATGATCCTGTTCGCGCTCGGCCTCGCCCGACACGGAGAACTGGTGCCGGCGGGCGCGCTGCACGGGCTCAAGATCGTCGCCGTGGCAGTGGTCGCCCAGGCGGTGTGGGGCATGGCGCGCACGCTGTGCACGGACGCGCCGCGGGTGACGGTGATGGCGCTCGCCGCCTGTGCGGTGCTGGCGTTTCCGGGCGCCGGTGTGCAGATCGGCGCCATCGCCGGCGCCGGACTGATCGGCCTGGCGTGTCTTCGGGCCGGGACCGAAGCCGCCCGCGAACCCTTGCCCATCACTGTGGGCCGGCGTGCCGGCGTTGGCTGGCTGGCACTGTTTTTTGCACTCCTGATCGGCCTGCCGCTCCTGGCTCGGCTGCTGCCGGTGCCGGCGCTGCCCGTCATCGATGTCTTCTTTCGCGCCGGCGCCCTGGTGTTCGGCGGCGGCCACGTGGTACTGCCGCTGCTGCAGGCCGCCGTGGTGCCACCCGGCTGGGTCGACGGCCAGACCTTCCTCGCCGGCTACGGCGCTGCACAGGCGGTGCCGGGGCCGCTGTTCAGCTTCGCGGCTTTTCTCGGCGCCTCGATGCAGAGCGGCCCGTCCGGATGGCTCGGCGGGTTGCTGTGCCTTGCCGCCATCTTCGCGCCGTCGTTTCTGCTGGTGGCCGGCGCCCTGCCCTTCTGGGAACGCCTGCGGAACAACGCCCACATGCGCGCAGCACTGGCCGGCATCAACGCGGCAGTGGTGGGCGTGCTGCTCGCCGCGCTCTACGACCCCGTGTGGGTGCAGGCCATCGCCGCGCCGCGGGATTTCGCGCTGGCGCTGGTCGCCTTCGTGGCGCTCGTGTTTTGGCGGCTGCCGCCGTGGCTGGTGGTATTGAGCTGCACTGCGGGCGGCTGGCTGCTCGGCAGTGGCGCCTGATGGGCCAAGCCCCAGCGGCGCGCATCGCGCATTTGGGCATCGACCGCCGCAGAGGATCAGGCGGTTTGCAGCTGCAGGATGGCCGCCAGATACACCCCGTACAGCGCCAGCAGCAGGACTCCGCGCCGGCGCTCAATGAAGCCGGAGCGCGCCGGGTAGACCAGGACGACGGCTACCAGGCCGGCGGCCAGGGCCAGATATACCTCGCGCCAGGCCACGGTTATCGGATGGATGACGGCGGCCACCGCGACGATGAACAAGCCGTTGAAGATGTTGCTGCCCAGGATGGTGCCCAGGCCCACCTCGTCGTGGCCGCGGAGCTTGGCGATCACCGCCGTGGCAAGCTCCGGCACGGAAGTGCCGAGAGCCACCACGGTGGCGCCGACCACGAATTCGTCGATCCCCGCCGCGAGTGCGATCCCCCGGGCTCCGGCCACGATGAACCTGCCGGCGGCAAGGAGGAATGCGAGGCCGGCGAGGCAGGAGATCACCGTGAGCCAGATGCGGGATTCACCGAGCACCGCGGCGGCCGCGCTGCGCTGCCGGCGCGCCTCGGCGATGGTCGCCCCGAGCCAGACGCCGAACACGCCGAGCAGCAAGCCGCCGTCGAGGCGCGACAGTTCGCCATCGAGGAGCAGCAGGCCGGTGCCCGCCGGCACCAGCAGGGCCACCGGGAAATCCCGTTGTACGGCATCGCGGGAGCCCTGGATGCCCGAGATCACCAGCGCGATGGCGAGGATCAGCGCGATGTTGACGACGTTGCTGCCCAGTGCGTCGCCGCAGGCGATCTCCGGGCTGCCGGCGAGCGCGGCGGTCACCGATACCGACAGCTCCGGGCTCGAGGTGGCGAACGCCGCCACGGTCGCGCCAATGATGCCGGGCGCGACGCGCGTGGCGCGGGCGAGCCCGACCACGCCGCGCACGAACAGCTCGCCGCCTGCGCCGGCGAACACCACGCCCAGAGCCAACACCAGGTAATCGTTCATGGCCAGCCGGACCCCTTTGGTACCCCTGTCCGCGCAACGCGCAGCACCCCGGCCGCCGGTCGAAGCACTGCTGCGGCAGCCATCTGCTTGGTTGCGCAGTGCTCGCTCCCGCGCCTATCCATCCGATAGGTCTTGGTCGCTGCGCGCTGTGCGCCTCGCATCTGGCCGCCCTCGTCGAGTTTTTTCAACAGGCTGCCGACCGCCGCGCGCGCCGCAGGCAGCCGCTCGTCAATGCCGATGCCGATGCCGATGCCGATGGTGCAGATCGGGATAGTGCGGATGGCGGTGGCTGAGGGGCGCGTGGACGTGCTCGTGGGCGTGGGGTTCCGCCGCCGCCATCCCGGCGAGGTGCCGATGGCGGTGATGCGCGTCATGGCGGTGGCGATGGTTGTGGCGCAGCAGCTCGTGGCGATGCAGATGGCCGTGGCGTTCGCGCAGATGCAGCCAGACGCCGGCGGCCATCAGGCCCGCAGCCGGCCAGAACCAGGAGCCTGGGCGCTCGCCGAGCACCGCCAGGGCGAGCAGCGCGCCGGCGAAGGGCGCCACCGAGAAATAGGCGCTGGTGCGCGCGGCGCCGAGCTGGGCGAGTGTGCGGACGAACAGCACCAGGCTCAGGCCGTAGCCGAACAGGCCCAGCACCAGCGCCCCTGCGAGTGCGCCCGGTGACGGCCAGGCGCCGCCGAGCAGGGTGCCCAGCGCCAGGTTGGTGCCGCCGGCCACCAGTCCCTTGATGGCGGCGATGGCGAGCGCGTCGCCGGCCGCGACCTTGCGCGTCAGATTGTTGTCGATCGCCCAGCACAGACCGGCGCCGATCACCGCCAGAGCACCCGGCGACAGCGCGAAACCGCCCGCGCCCTGCCAGGACAGCAGCGCGCCGGCCGCCACGATCAGCCCCATGCCCAGCGCGAGCCGGGCATCGACCGGCTCGCGGAACACCAGCCAGGCGATGAGCGCGGTGAACACGCCTTCGAAATTGAGCAGCAGCGCGGCACTGGCGCCCGGTACGCTGCCAAGCCCCCACAGCAGCAGCGCCGGTGCGGCGATGCCGCCCGCGAGCACCGCCCCGGCGAGCCACGGCGCGTCCGCACGCGCCAGCGGCGCCTCGGTCCCGGCGCGCCGCAGCGCGCGCCAGGCGCACAGCCCCAGCCCGCTGCCGAGATAGAGCAGGCCGGCGAGGAGCAGCGGCGAGGCTGTCCCGGTCAGGACCTTGGCCAGGGGCGTACTCGCGCCGAACAGCAGCGCGGCGAGCAGCGCCTGAACCCGGCCCCGCGGCGCAGCCGCAGCGTCCTCGAACGCCGGTGCAGCAGGCGCCCCGCCAGTGCGGTCGCGGTCGGCGGCGCTCACAGCAGTTCGCGGTGGGCGTAGACCACCTGCCAGACCGGCGCCTTGCGCAGCACCACCTCGCTATCGAAATAGTGGCGCAGGCGGCGGCGGTCCTCGCGGTTGTCCTTGAGCGAGGCGCCGACCAGAAAGTGCACCAGGTCCTCGGCGTGCATGTTGCCGTCGCGGTAGTAGTAGGCGTGGATGCCCATGGCGTGGACCACGGACACCGCCTCGGCGGTGGACATGACCGCGGCCGCGAGCCGGTCGGTGCTGCGTCCGTCGATGGTCTGGCCGTTGCGCAGCTCGTGGAAGATGGTCACCAGCACCTCGACGACGTCGGGCGCGATCCGTGCCGCGACGCCGGATCCGCGCAGCGCCTGGGTGGCCTCGCGGATCACCACCTCGATTTCGTCGCTGAGCTCGGCGATCGGCTCGATGGTCTCGAAGTTCATCCGCCGCTTGAGCGCCGCGCTCATCTCGCGCACGCCCTGATCGAGGGTGTTGGAGGTGCCGATGATGTTGAACCCGGCGCGCGCGAACAGCACCCGGTCGGCCCCCTCGAGCTCGGGCACCAGGATCTGGCGCTCGGACAGGATCGAGAGGATGCCGTCCTGGACCTCGGTGGAGCAGCGCGCGATTTCCTCGAAGCGCACGATCCGCCCCTGCTGCATGCCGCGGTAGACCGGCCCCGGCACCAGCGCCTCCGGGCAGGGGCCGCGCTGGCGCAGCACGGCTTCGTTCCAGCCGTAGAGCAGTTGCTGGATGTTGCCGATGGCGCCGCCCTGCACGGTCAGCGTCGAATCCCCGGAGATGCCGCAGGCGAGCAGCTCGGAGAACCAGGACTTCGCGGTGCCGGGAACGCCCACCAGCATGGCGCCGCGGTTGGTCGCCAGGGCGATGATCACCCGCGTCACCAGGGCCCGCGGCACCACCACCTTGCGGGCGATGCCCAGTTCGTCGTCGCCGAGGATGAAGCGCTCCAGCGCCGGCGGCGACAGGCGCCAGCCGGGCGGCACCGGCCCCCGGTCCCAGGCCGCCAGCCTGGCCAACTCGGCGGCGAACAGTACCTCGGCGGGCGGCCGTTGCAGGGGTGCGGCGGCGGCCATCAGTTGCGCCCCCATTGCCAGCGCGCCTCGGCGGCCATGCGCTCGGCGGGCAGCAGGCGCGGCAGCTCGGCGAGCGGAATCCGCCCGGCGATGACATGATCCAGGGCGCTGTCGCGCATGGTGACCAGACCGGCATCCAGCACCAGGCGGCGCAGTTCGCCGAGCGGCGGCTTGCGCGAGATGGCGTCGCGAATTTCGTTGTTGACCCTCAGGTATTCGATCACGGCGATCCGCCCGCGGGTGCCGCGACCGCCGCAGGTCTCGCAGCCGGCGCCCTCGAAACAGCGGAAATTGCGCGGCGCCCCGGTGGGGAACAGCTCGGCGAGAATCGCGGCGTCGGGCTCGGCTTCACGTCGGCACCTGGCGCAGACGCGCTTGGCCAGGCGCTGGGCGATGATGGCCAGCAGCTCGCCGGCGATCGAATTCGGGTGCACGCCGAGGTCGAAGATCCGCTGTACCGCATCCACAGTGTCGTTGGCGTGCAGGGTCGAGAGCACCACGTGACCGGTCTGGGAGGCGCGCACCGCTTCCAGCGCGGTCTCGAAATCGCGGATTTCACCCACCAGGATGACGTCCGGGTCCTGGCGCACGAAGGCACGCATGGCATCGGCGAAGGCGAAGCCGATCTCCGGGCGCACCCGGGTCTGTTGGATGTTGTCGATGGAGTATTCGATGGGATCCTCTACGGTGATCACCTTGCGGCGGCCGTCGCGGGCGAGCATCTGCAGGCCCGCGTAGAGGGTCGTGGACTTGCCCGAACCGGTGGGGCCGACCACCAGCACCAGCCCGGCGGGGTTGTCCAGCAGCCGCCGGTAGCTCGCCGCGACCGCATCGGGCAAGCCCAGCTGATCGATGCCGATCAGGCTGCTGCTCTGCGCCAGCATGCGGATCACCGCGTGCTCGCCGTGCAGCGAGGGCTGGGTCTGGATGCGCAGGTCGAACAGGGCCTCGCCGACCTTGAGCCGCGAGCGACCACCCTGGGGCAGGCGCTTCTCGGCGATGTCCAGGTCGGCGCGCAGCTTGATGACGTTGATCAGCCCGCGCGCCTCAGCCGCAGTCAGCGTGTAATAGTCGAGATCGTGGAGGTCGCCATCCACCCGCAGGCGCAGGCGGACCCGGCCGTTGTACTGCTCGATGTGCAGGTCGCTGGTGGCCTGCGCCGAACCCGCTGTTTCCTTGCCGCCCATTGCCGCCAGCGCAGGCTGTTGCAGCAAGGTGCGCATCAGGCGAAA
>JADLCO010000074.1 GCA_020847115.1 Pseudomonadales bacterium
TGACCGGCAGCCTGGGCTCCAGTTCGATGCCGATGAGGATGTCGCGGGAGTGATCGCCGGCGAAGCGGATCGCGCTCACCTGGCCCACCTCGACGCCGCGGAAGTAGACCTTGGAATAGGGCGACAGCCCGGCCACCGAAGTCTTGGCCACTACCTCATAGGGACGGCGCTCGACCTCCGGCCCCTGCAGCCAGCGCGCCGCGGCCAAGGCCCCCAGACCCAGCAGTACCACGAACAGCCCGGTGGCGAAAGCATAGGCACTGCGCTCCATCTCCTGCTCCCCGCGTCAGCCGGCCACCCGGCGCGCGCCCCGGGTGCCGAGAAAGTATTCCTGGATGAAGGGATGCCGGACTGCGGTGATCTGGGCCAGGGTACCCAGCGCCGCCACCCCGCGATCGGCGAGCACGGCGACCCGGTCGCACAGATCGCGAATGGTATCGAGATCGTGGGTGACCAGCACCACCGTGAGTCCGAGCGCGGCCCGCAACGCCTGGATCAGGCTCACGAACTGCTCGCTGGCCAGCGGGTCCAGTCCGGCGGTGGGTTCGTCGAGCAGCAGCAGCTCGGGCTCCAGGGCCAGGGCGCGCGCCAGGGCGACGCGCTTGATCATGCCCCCGGACAGCGCCGCCGGCAGCAGGTCCCCGGTATCCGGCGGCAACCCTACCTGGGCGAGCTTGCGCGCCACCAGCCGTGCCACTTCGGCGGCCGCGAACAGCCGCGTCTCGCGCAGCGGAAAGGCGATGTTGTCGGCTACCGGCAGCGCCGAGAACAGGGCGCCGTGCTGGAACAGCACCCCCCAGCGGCGGCGCAGCGCGGCGCGCTCGGCGCCGCGGAGGCGATCGGGGTCCTGGCCGAACACCCGCACCACGCCGGCCGCGGGCCGCTGCAGCCCGATCATCTCGCGCAGCAAGGTGGTCTTGCCGCAGCCGGAGCCGCCCACCAGCGCCAGCACCTCGCCACGGTGTACGGCGAGATCGAGGCGGTCGTGGATCACCCGCTTGCCGAAGCGGGTGACGATGCCGCGCAGTTCGATCACCGCCTCAGCCATACCAGCCCACATCGCGAAAGGCGACCGCGAACAGCGCGTCCATCGCAATCACCATGGTGATGCTGGCCACCACCGAGCGCGTGGTCTCGGCGCCCAGGCTGGCAGTGTTGGGCTGCACCCGCAGCCCGTAGAAACAGGCCACCACGCCCACCACCAGGCCGAACGCCAGGGATTTCCACAGCGATAGCCAGTAGGTGCCGAGGGGGATGGCGCCCGGCAGCCCGGAGAGAAACTGCCCGAACGTCAGCCCCAGTTCGAGATCGGCCACCAGCATGCCGCCGACGATGCCGCACAGGCTGGTCCAGAACGCCACCAGCGGCATCAGCAACCCCAGCGCCAGCACCTTGGGCAGAATCAGGCGCCGGAACGGCGACACGCCCATCACCCGCAGCGCGTCCAGCTCCTCGGTCAGGCGCATCACCCCGAGCTCCGCGGTCATCGCCGAACCGCTGCGCCCGGCCACCAGGATGGCGGCGAGCAGTGGTCCCAGTTCGCGCGCGGTGGCGAGGCCGACCAGATCGACGATGAAGGTCTCGGCGCCAAACAGCTTCAGCTGCAGCGCCGACAGATAACTCAGCACCACGCCGATCAACAGCCCCACCAGCCCGGTGATGGGCAGCGCCAGCAGGCCGGCCTTGTACAGGGTCGCCGACAGCTCCCGCGCCGGAAAGCGCTGCGGCACCGCCGCCACCGCCACCAGTTCGAGGAGCAGTTGGCCGAGCAGTGCCAGCGCCGCACCGAGCTGGCCGCTGGCGGTGAGCACCCGATCGCCCAGCGCCGCCACCAGTCCGGCGGGCGACGGCCGGGCGCGCCGCAGTTTGGGCGGCGGCGCCGACGCGGCGAATTCCTCGAGCAGCAGGCGCTGGCGCTCGGGCGCGCGCAGCGCCGCCGGCAGGGTGCCGCCCCAGGCTTCGAGCAACAACAGGGCACCGGCGCTGTCGAGGGCGGTCAGGCCGTCGAGCTCCCAGCTGCCGGCGGCGGAGGTGGCGGCGAGCTTCCGGCGCAGCTCGCGCAGGCGCGGCGCCAGCTGCGCCAGCGTCCAGTCGCCGGCCAGCTGCCAGCCGGCACCGGCGGCCAGCGGCCGCAGTTGCGGTTCGCGCCGCGCGGTGGCCGCGCCGATCGCCGCCATCAGGCCGAGTCCGGCAGCGCCGCTGGCGCCGGCCGCAGCCGCCAGTTCAACAACCCGAGCAGCGCCAGGGTCAGGAACGGCAGCGTCGCCAGCAGCAAGGTCTGCCAGCCGGCCACGTCCAGCAGCCAGCCGGCACCCAGTGCCGCCAGCGCCTGCAGGCCGAACAGGGTGACATCGTTCACCGCCTGAACCTGGAAGGCCTCTGCCGGCCGGTAGTGTGCGGCGAGCAGCGTGGTGCCGCCGAGGAAGAGAAAATTCCAGCCCAGGCCGAGCAACACCAGCGCGATCCAGTAATTGACGAAGGCGAAGTGCGCAAACACGGTGACCAGCACCGTCGCCATGGCCGCGAGGCCCAGCGCCAGCAGCCCGCCGAGGGCGATGCGCCGCACCAGCCAGGGCACCAGCAGGGCGGGCGCGAACATGGCCGCGATGTGGCTCTGCAGCACCCACTTGGTGGCGTCCAGGCTGTGGCCGTTGACCACGTGCATGTGCAGCGGCGTGGCGGTCATCACCAGGCTCATCACGGTGAAGCCGGCGGCGCCGGCGAGGATCGCGGCCACCACCGCCGGCTGGCGCAGGATCGCGCGAAGCGGCCGCGCCGGCGCCGGCGCGGCCGCTCCCGCGGCCAGGCGCGGCGGCTCCCGATACCAGCATAGCGCCGCCGTGGCCGCCACCATCAGCACCAGCAACAGGGCAAACGAGCCCAGGAAGGGCACCGGCAGCAGCGGTTCCCCCCAGGCCACCAGCTGGGGGCCGAGGAAAGCCGCCACCAGACCGCCCAGCAATACCCGGGAGGCGGCCCCCGCCGCCTGTTCGATGGGCACGCTCTCCATGGCGGCAAAGCGGTATTGCTGGCCGGCGGCGAGGCCGATGCCCATCAGCACCAGCGCGGCACTGTAGAGCCCGAAGCTCCGGCCCGCCAGGGCGACCAGAGCCAACATCCCGCCGAGGCAGGCGACGGCGCTGGCCAGCAGAAACACGGGCTTGCGGCCAAAGCGCTGCATGGCCAGCACCAGCGGCAGGATCGAGCCCGCCGAGCCGAACATGAACAGCGCCACCGGCAGGGTGGCGTAGGCCGGGTCTGGCGCCAGCGCGCGCCCGACGATACCGCCGGCAAAGATCACGAACGCCGGGACCGACATGGTCAGCGCCTGACAGAGCACGAACAGGCGCACGTTGGCGGCATGGGGCATGATTGGCTGTCCACCTCGGGAACGCGGATGGTAACAGGCACTTTTGCCGCCCGGCAGCGGACCAGGCAATGCGCGGCGCATCACAACGCCGGCGCTGGCCATGGCCGGCGGCTGGCGAAGGCCGCGATTCTGGGCGAAACTCTGCGCGCCATGAACGCCCATCGCTGCCCAATCCCGTCCTGGCTGCCGGCGCTGCTGCTCGCCGCCGCAGCCTGCGCCCACGGCGGCGGCATCCACTCCTGGGTGGACGACGCGGGCGTGACCCACTTCTCCAACCAGCCCCGCGCCCGCGCCGAGCGCGATGCCGGGCGCATCGCCCTGACCCCGGCCGCGCGCGGCGCGATCTACAAGTACCGCGACGGCGACGGCGTGGTCCACTACACCGACGCGCGCCCGCGGAATGCCGCCTACACGGTGGTGCAGACGTATTGCCCGGCCTGCGACCCGCGCTCGCCGGTGGACTGGCGCACCGTGCGCCTGCACCGCGATACCTTCGGCGCCGAGATCGCCGCCGCGGCGCAGCGCTGGCGGATCGACCCTGCGCTGGTGCGCGCGGTGATCCATGCCGAATCGGCGTTCAACCCAGAGGCCGTCTCCCGCGCCGGCGCCCAGGGCCTGATGCAGCTGATGCCGGGTACCGCCGGCGACTACGGCGTCACCGATGCCTTCGACGTGCGCCAGAACATCGACGCCGGTACCCGCCATCTGGCGGACCTGCTGGCGCGCTATCGCGGCGACGTCCGCCTCGCCACCGCCGCCTACAACGCCGGCGCCGGCGCCGTGGAACGCCACGGCGGCATCCCACCCTTCGCCGAGACCCGGGTCTACGTGGAGCGGGTCGGCATCCTCCACCGCCGCTATCGCGGCGAGTCCTGAGCCGGTCTGCGATCCCGTCAGGGGCGCTTCCGGCTTCGTGCCAGCACCGGTGCCCGCGGATGATTCCATGGATGCATGTGCTGATGGTCAAACGAGTGTGGATGCTGACAACAGGGTTATTGGTGAGTGGGAGCGTGGGGGCAACGACACCGAGTGTGGAGCCTGGGCTGTGGGAGGTGATCTGGACGATCAACAACCCCTGAGCGGCCAGCAGATGACCGACCGGCGCACGGAGTGTATCCAGGACCGGGAATTCAATCCCCGCTCTCTGCTGCGGGAGGCCAAAGGCTGTGAAGTGGTCAGCGGGGGGATTCGGCTCAGCTTTGCGCTGGCTTGCACGCTCGAAGAGGGGGTGACCACGCGGGTGGATGGAGTGTTCCAGAATACCTCCACCAGCGGCAAGGGCCGGCTGCGCACCCAGATACGGATGGGTGGCATGGAGATGAAGCTGGATACCGAGGTGGCGACGCGCCGCTTGGGTCCCTGTCCGGCGGGCGGGGGTGGCTAGCAGGCCGTTGAAAAGCTCCCGCGGTGGGCCATCCGCGGCGTTGCGCGGTACCTGCCCCCGCACCTATCTCGCGCCGGTCTCGGTCGCCGCGCTCCGCGCCTTGCAGCTGGCCATCCTCCCGACGTTTTTCCGCAGGCTGCTGACGGCCTGATGAAACCCGCCCCCAGAGGGGGCGGTCAGTCTGGTGCCCGCGGCCGCGCTGGATCAGGGATTCCGCGGGGTCAGGTCTCGCCCAATGCGGAACAGACTGGTGGTGCCGCTCACTTCATTGGCCACCGCCAGCAAGGGCACGCCGGGGATCGGGCTCTTGTGGGCTTCGATGACCATCAGACCCTCGGCACCCAGATCGCCGGCCTCCGGCGTGCCGGGGGCGGCGCCGAAGTCGCGGTTGTTGAGGTACTGCACGAACACCGGGGCGCGGGGGTTGGTGATGTCGTGAACCATCACCCCGCCGATGCGCTCCAGGCCCACGAAGGCGTAGGTGCGACCCCAGAGCTTGGCCACTGTGACACCTTCGGGCTCGGGACCCTTGTCGTCGCTGCGGCTATCGAAGCTGTTTTCCCGGTGGTTGGAGTTGAAATGGTCGGGGAACATCTCGGCAGTGACCCGCTCGTAGTCGGCACCGCTGTCGTAGACCTGCTCCAGATCGGCGGTCCAGATGGAGAAGGAGCGGGCGCCGAAGGCGTAGATATCCTCGTAGCAGCTGCCGTCTGCCCGCAGGCCCGTGGCACTGGTCACCGTCAGGCGGCCCATGTTGGCATTGTCTCGCAGCTGGGAGAGATTGGTGATGCCCATCTCATTGCTGGCATAGAAGGCCTTGAA
>JADLCO010000075.1 GCA_020847115.1 Pseudomonadales bacterium
ACAGCACTGGTCGACGCCATCGCCAATATCGCCACCGCGCTGGCCAAGAGCGGTCTGAATGCCGATTTGAGTCTCGTGGTACCTGAGGTCAATACCTTGGGTGTGGCCCTGCTCGGTGGCCTCACCGCCGATGCCGCGCTGGCCCGAGTGCAGGGCGAGCGCGCGGGCTTGATCGTGCTCGAGAACGATCTTGCGCGCCGCGCCCCTCCGGCCGTGCTGGATGCCGCGCTGGCCGCGGCCCGAGCCGTGGTCGCCATCGATCACCAGGCCTCCGCGACCGCCGCAATGGCCGACGTGGTGTTGCCGGCAGCGAGTTTTGCCGAGGGCGACGGCACCGTGGTCAGCCAGGAAGGCCGTGCCCAGCGCTATTTCCAGGTCTACGATCCCGCGTATTACAACCTCGCCAGCACCATCAAGGAGAGCTGGCGCTGGGTGCAGGGCCTCGCCGGTTGCCTGCGCGATTCCGCGCCGGCGTGGACCTCTATGGATGACGTCATCAAAGCCTGTGCCGGTTCGGTACCGGTGCTGGCCCGCATCACCGCCGCCGCGGAGGACGCCGGATTCCGCGTCGGTGGGCGCAAGATCGCGCGCCAGCCGCTGCGCTACAGCGGCCGCACCGCGATGCGCGCCAATGTCTCGGTGCATGAGCCCCGCGTCCCCCAGGATGCCGACTCCGCGCTGACGTTCTCGATGGAGGGCTACGGCGGTGCCAGGGAACCGGGCGCGCTGATTCCCTTCGCCTGGGCGCCGGGCTGGAATTCGCCACAGGCCTGGAACAAGTTTCAGGATGAAGTGGGCGGCCATCTGCGCGCCGGCGATGGTGGGGTGCGGTTGTTCGACGCCAACGCCACCGCGCCTGGCTATTGCGCATCGGTGCCAGCGGCCTTTGCCGGGCGTGCCGATGCCTGGCGGCTGGTTCCGCTCTATCATATTTTTGGCAGCGAGGAATTGTCCGTACGCGCACCGGCGGTGGCCAGCCGCGTACCCGCCGGTTATGTGGCGATCACCACCGGTGCCGCGGAACGCCTGGGCGCGACTGCCGAGAGCACCCTGGAAATCGCCTTGGGCGGCACCAGGCTGCGGCTGCCGGTGCGGATCGACGACAGTCTGCCTCTGGGCACTCTGGGCGTGCCTGTCGGCCTCGCTGGAATTCCACCACTTCCGGAGCAGTCTTGGGTCACGGCGAGGGTTGCGCCATGAACCCGGACTGGCTGACACCGGAGCTGATTTCGATCCTGATCGCCATCGGCAAGGCGGTGGTGATCCTGCTCGCGGTGGTGCTGTTCGCCGCCTATCTGAGTTTCATCGAGCGCCGCCTGCTGGCGCTGTGGCAGGACCGTCACGGCCCCAACCGGGTGGGGCCGTTCGGCATCTTTCAGTTGATCGCCGACATGATCAAGATGTTCTTCAAGGAGGATTGGACGCCGCCGTTCGCCGACAAGCTCACCTTTCTGCTGGCGCCCGTGATTGCCATGAGTGCGCTGCTGATCGCGTTCGCCATCGTGCCGGTGACGCCGACCTGGGTGGTCGCCGACCTCGACATCGGCATCCTGTTCTTCTTCGCCCTGGCCGGGCTGGCGGTGTACGCGGTGATGTTCGCCGGCTGGTCGAGCAACAACAAGTATTCCCTGCTCGGCGGCTTGCGGTCGGCCGCGCAGACGGTCAGCTACGAAGTTTTCATGGGCATTTCGCTGATGGGCGTGGTGGCCCAGGCCGGGTCGTTCAACCTGGGCGACATCGTTGAAGCCCAGGCCGACCTCTGGTTCATCGTGCCGCAGTTCTTCGGCTTTCTGACCTTCGCGCTGGCCGGAGTCGCGGTGGCGCACCGCAGCCCCTTTGATCTTCCCGAAGCCGAGCAGGAATTGGCGGCCGGCTATCACACCGAATATTCCGGGCTCAAATGGGGCATGTTCTTCGTCGGCGAATACGTCGGCGTGGTGCTGATTTCGGCGCTGCTGGTAACCCTGTTCCTCGGTGGCTGGCAGGGTCCGCTGCTGCCGCCGGTGGTGTGGTTCGTGCTGAAGACGCTGTTCTTCGTGATGCTGTTCATCCTGTTGCGCGGTGCGCTGCCACGGCCGCGCTACGACCAGATCATGGCGGTGGGCTGGAAGGTCTGTTTGCCGCTCACCCTGATCAACCTGCTGGTTACCGGAGCCGTCCTGCTCGCCGGTAGCGGCCCTGTCGGGAGCTGAGCGCGCCATGCTGAGCAAACTGATCAAGGGGTTCGGTTCCCAGTTGCGCAGTCTGTGGATGGTGTTTGCCCACGCCTTCCGCCGCCGCGACACCATCCAGTACCCGGAGCAGCCGGTCTATCTGCCACCGCGCTACCGTGGCCGCATCGTGCTCACCCGCGATCCCGATGGCGAGGAGCGCTGCGTGGCGTGCAACCTGTGCGCGGTGGCCTGTCCGGTGGGCTGCATCTCGCTGCAGAAAGCGGAGACCGACGATGGCCGCTGGTTTCCGGAATTCTTCCGCATCAATTTTTCGCGCTGCATCTTTTGCGGCATGTGCGAGGAGGCCTGTCCCACCACGGCGATCCAGCTGATTCCGGATTTCGAGCTGGCCGAGTATCGTCGCCAGGATCTGGTGTACGAAAAAGAAGACCTGCTGATCGCCGGTAGCGGCAAGAATCCCGAATACAACTTCTATCGGGAAGCAGGTCTCGCCATTGCCGGCAAGCCCAAGGGCGCCGCGCGCAACGAGGCACAGCCGGTAAGTGTGAAAACCCTGCTGCCCTGAGCAGCGGGCCTGGATGCAGAGAGGGGCGAACGTGGAACTGGCGTTTTACAGCTCCGCCGCGGTGGCGATCCTCGCCACGCTGCGCGTGGTGACCACTGGCAACCCGGTGCACGGGCTGCTCTATCTGATCGTCTCGCTGCTGGCGGTGGCGATGATCTTCTTCGCCCTGGGCGCGCCCTTTGCCGGCGCGCTCGAGGTGATCGTCTATGCCGGCGCCATCCTGGTGCTGTTCGTATTCGTGGTGATGATGCTCAACCTGGGGCCGGAACTGGCCCGTCAGGAGCGCCAGTGGCTGCGCCCGGCGCAGTGGGTCGGTCCGGGCGTGCTCAGCGCGGCGCTGCTCGCGGTGCTGCTGTGGTTCCTGTTCGGGGCCGGCACCGGGGCATTGGTGGGGCAGGGCACCGTGGGGCCGAAACAGGTGGGCATCGCGTTGTTCGGCCCCTATCTGCTGGTGGTGGAATTGGCCTCCCTGCTGCTGCTCGCGGCTCTCGTCGCGGCCTATCACCTGGGCCGCCGGGAGGATCGGCGATGAGCGGCGTGCCCATGGTGCATGGCCTCGCGCTCGCCGCGGTGCTGTTCGGCATCGGCCTGGTGGGCGTCATGGTGCGGCGCAATCTGCTGTTCATGCTGATGAGTCTCGCAATCATGATGAATGCGGCGGCGCTGGCGTTCGTGGTGGCCGGCGCCCACTGGGTGCAGCCCGAGGGCCAGGTGATGTTCATCCTGGTACTGACGCTTGCCGCCGCCGAAGTATCGATCGGCCTCGCCCTGCTGATCCAGCTGTACCGGCGCTTTCATTCCCTCGACATCGATCTTGCCGGGGAGCTGCGCGGATGACCCAGCTCTACCTGACCATCCTGTTCCCGCTGCTCGGTTACCTGCTGCTGGCCTTCAGCCGCGGCCGGCTCGGACAGACCGCCGCCGCCGTAGTCGGCGTCGGCAGCGTCGGCCTCGCGGCATTGAGCGCGGCCTGGGCAGGCAGTGCCTTCCTGCGCGACCCGCAACCCGTCACCCAGCTGCTCTGGCACTGGTTCCGCGTCAACGGCTTCGCGGTGGACGTCGGCCTGCACCTGGACGGGCTGTCGTTCACTCTGCTCGGCGTGGTCACCGGCGTCGGCTTTCTGATCCACCTGTTCGCCGCCTGGTACATGCGCGGCGAAGCGGGCTATGCGCGTTTTTTCGCCTATATGAACCTGTTCGTGGCCAGCATGCTGGTGCTGGTGCTGGGCGACGATCTGCTGGTGCTCTACCTGGGCTGGGAAGGCGTGGGCCTGTGCAGCTATCTGCTGATCGGCTTCTACCACCGCGACCCGGCCAATGGCGCGGCGGCGCTCAAGGCGTTCGTGGTGACCCGCATCGGCGACGTCTTCCTCGCCATTGCGCTGTTCATGCTCTATGCCGCATGCGGCACCCTGAACATCGCCGCGGTGCTGGAGAAGGCCCCGCAATTGTGGCAGTCCGGCGATCCCGCGGTTGCCTGGATCGCGCTGCTCCTGCTGGGTGGTGCCGTGGGCAAGTCGGCGCAGCTGCCGCTGCAGACCTGGCTCGCCGACGCCATGGCCGGCCCCACCCCGGTGTCGGCGCTGATCCATGCCGCCACCATGGTCACGGCCGGGGTCTATCTGATTGCGCGGCTGCACGGCATTTTCCTGCTGGCGCCGGACGTGCTCGCCCTGGTGGGCGTGGTGGGCGGGCTGACGCTCCTGCTGTCGGCCTGCTCGGCACTGGTGCAGACCGACATCAAGCGCGTGCTGGCCTATTCCACCATGAGCCAGATCGGCTACATGTTCCTGGCGCTGGGCGTGGGCGCCTGGCACGCCGCCATCTTCCACCTGATGACCCATGCCTTCTTCAAGGCGCTGCTGTTTCTCGCCGCGGGCGCGGTCATCGTCGCCTGCCACCACGAGCAGAACATCTTCCGCATGGGTGGCCTGCGCCGCCGACTGCCGCTGGTCTACGCCGCCTTTCTGGTGGGCGGCTCGGCGCTCGCCGCGCTGCCGCTGGTGACCGCGGGCTTTTACAGCAAGGACGCCATCCTCTGGGCGGCGCTGGCGGCCGGACAGCAGCCCCTGGTGATCGCGGGCCTGGCGGGCGCCTTCCTTACCGCGCTCTATACGTTCCGACTGATCTTCGTCGTGTTCCACGGCGAAGCCCGCAGCGAGGCGCACGCCGGCCGGGGCCTAGCCCACGGCCTGCCCCTGGTGGTGCTGCTGGTGCTCTCCACCTGGGTCGGTGCCCAGCTGTTGCCGCCCCTCGGGGGCGTGTTTCCGGTGGATCCGGGAGAGGAGGGCGGCCAACTTCGCCATCGGCTCGAATGGCTGTCCGCCGGCATCGTGGTGGTGGGCATCGGCATCGCCGCGGCCCTGTTCCTCGGTCGCCGGCAGCTGGTCACTGCAGTCGCGGCCAGTGCTCCGGGACGCCTGGTAGGCGAATTGTGGCGCCAGGCCTGGGGCTTCGACGCGCTCTACGACTGGCTGTTCGTCCGGCCCTACCGCGCCTTGGCCCGGTTGCTGGCCGGGGATCCGATCGCGCGCGGGCTGCGGGTGATACCGCTGGCGGCACGGCTGGGCCACGATCTGCTGGGCGCGGCGCAAAATGGCCTGCTGCGCTGGTATGCCGCGTCCATCGCTCTGGGCGTGCTGCTGGTGCTGGCCTTGCTGGCACTCTGACCCACGACCACTGACCGCTTACGGGAACGCACGACACCATGGTTCTGGCTTGGCTCATCCTGATACCCCTGATCGGCGGCCTGCTCGCCTGGCCGGCCGAGCGTTTCGGCGCCGCCGCGCCGCGCTGGATCGCGCTGCTGTCGATGCTCCTGGTGCTGGGCATCGCGGCCTCGCTATGGCCGCTCGGCCACTACGGCCAGGGCCTCGCCACCGGTGGCGAGCCCTGGCAGCTCGAACTGCAGGTGCCCTGGATCCCCCGTTTCGGCATCGATTTCCACCTTGCCATCGACGGCCTGTCGCTCAGCATGGTGATTCTCACCGCGCTGATCGGTGTGCTGGCGGTGGGCTGTTCGTGGCGCGAGACCGGCGGCCGCGTCGGCCTGTTTCAGCTCAACCTGCTGTGGGTACTGGCCGGCGTGCTCGGCGTCTTCCTCGCCATCGACCTGTTCCTGTTCTTCTTTTTCTGGGAAATGATGCTGGTCCCCACCTTTTTCCTGATCGCGCTGTGGGGGCATCGCGGCAGCCGGCGCGAGCGCGGCATCGCCGCGGCGACCAAGTTTTTCATCTATACCCAGATCAGCGGGCTGTTGCTGCTGTTGGCCATCATCGGCCTGGTCTATGCCCACCACGAACTCACCGGGCAACTGACCTTCGATTACGACGCCCTGCGCACCACCAGTCTCCCGGATGGTCTCGAATATCTGCTGATGCTGGGCTTCCTGGCCGCCTTCGTGGTCAAGCTGCCGGTGGTGCCCTTCCATTCCTGGCTGCCCGATGCCCATGCCGAAGCGCCCACGGCCGGCAGCGTCGACCTCGCCGGGCTGTTGCTCAAAACCGCGGCCTACGGCCTGCTGCGCTTCAGCCTGCCGTTGTTTCCGGAGGCGAGCCAGCAGATCGCCCCGCTGATGATGGCGCTGGGTCTGGTCAGCATCGTGTACGGCGCGCTACTGGCGTTCGCGCAGCACGACCTCAAGCGGCTGATCGCCTACACCAGCATCTCGCACATGGGTTTCGTGGTGATCGGCATCTATGCCGGCAGCATTGAGGCCCTGCAGGGCGTTGTGGTGCAGATGGTCGCCCATGCGCTCTCGGCGGCCGGCTTGTTCATTCTGGCCGGGTCGCTCTACGGGCGCCTGGGAACCCGCGATCTGCGGGAGATGGGCGGCTTGTGGTCGAAGCTGCCGATCCTGCCCGGCGTATCGCTGTTCTTTGCCGCGGCGACCCTGGGCATGCCCGGGACCGGCAATTTCATTGGCGAATTCCTCATCCTGATGGGCTCCTATCCGGCGGCGCCGCTGCTTACCGCGCTGGCCACCGGCGGTCTGGTGCTGGCCTCGGTGTACGCGCTCACCCTGATCCACCGCGTCTATTACGGTCCCGAGGGGCCGCGCCCCGTGGTGGCCGCGGTGAGCCCGCGCGAGGTGGCGATGTTCGCGATCCTGATCGCCCTGTCGGTGTGGGTCGGACTTCATCCGCAGCTGGTGATGGACACCTCTGCCGATACCATCCATCGGGTGCGCGACCTGTATCTGTTCGCCGCGCCCGCCACCGGAGTGCAGGCACCGTGAAGCTAGATGTCCATGACCTGTTGCTGCTGGCCCCGCTGCTGCTGAGCGCGGCCACCGCGGTCGCGGTGATGCTGGCCATCGCCTTCAAGCGCCATCACCCCACCGCGGCGCTGATCGCGGCGCTGGGCATGGGTGCCGCGCTGGCCAGCGCTGTGTGGCTGATACCCGGCGACGCCGCTGGTGCTGTGACCGGGCTGGTCTTCGTCGATGACATCGCGCTGTTGTTCATGGCCTTGACCGCCCTCACCACGCTCGGTTGCGTGCTGCTGCTCGCCGCCTACCTGGACGGCTATCCTGGACTGCGCGAGGAGGCCTACATACTTTTGTGCGTCGCCGCCACCGGCGCCATGGTGCTGATGGCGAGCGCGCATCTGGCGGCGGTGTTCATTGGCTTAGAACTGCTGTCCGTGCCGCTCTATGGGCTGATCGCCTATACCCGCAATCACCTGCCGGCCTTGGAGGCCGGGATCAAGTATCTGGTGCTCTCGGCCACGGCCTCGGCGGTGTCACTGTTCGGCATCGCGCTGCTCTACGCCGACAGCGGCACCCTGAGCCTGCTGGCGCTGGGGGAGCGGGCCCCGGACAGCCCCCTGGTGCTGCTGGGCACCGGCCTGCTGCTGGTGGGCATCGCCTTCAAGCTCTCGCTGGCGCCGCTGCACCTGTGGACGCCGGACGTCTATCAGGGCGCGCCCGCGCCGGTCGGTGCCTTTCTCGCCACGGTGGCGAAGGTGGCCGTCTTCGTACTCCTGCTGCGCCTGCTGGTGGCGATTCCGCCGGCGCTGACTGCGAACTTCCAGCAGCTGTTCCTGGGCCTGGCACTGTTGTCGATCCTGGTGGGCAACCTGCTCGCCCTGACCCAGACCAATCTCAAGCGTTTGCTCGGGTATTCGTCGATCGCCCACTTCGGCTATTTGCTGCTCGCCGTGGTGGCCAAGGTGCCCGCCGGGTTAGAGGCAATCCTGGTGTACCTGGTGGTGTACACCACGGCGACCCTGGGCGCGTTCGCGGTGCTCGCGGCGCTGTCCCGGGCCGGGAATGAGCGCGACCTCGACCGGATCGAAGATCTTCGCGGATTGTTTTGGCGCCGGCCCGCCATGGCGGCGATCTTCGTCTTGACCATGCTGTCGCTGGCGGGCATTCCCATGACCGCGGGCTTCATCGGCAAATTCACCCTGTTCGCGGTCGGCGTACAGGCCAAGCTGTGGCTGCTGTTGGCGGTGATGTTGATCGGCAGTGCCATCGGGGTGTTCTACTATCTCCGCGTCGCCGTCGCGCTGTTTCGCCGCGTCGAGGGTGCGTCGCCACCCGAGCCCGGCGGTGTCGCCCACTGGGCGAGCGGCCTGGTGATGGCGGCGAGTGGTGCCCTGACCCTGGGCCTTGGGCTCTACCCCCAGCCGGTGTTCGATCTGGTCGGCCACTTGCTGGGTTGAATCTATGCCCGAGGTCGCCGTGCCGGGATCCCGTCGGCGCGTGGGTAACCGCCCCCATTTTTCATTTCACGCCGGCCAAATCCGGCAGCGACACTACAGGAGCACTCAGATGGAATGCGGAATACAAATGCTGTTTCAGAACCCCGGCAATCTCAGTGATGCCGAGGTCTACGCGGCGGAACTGAAACTCGCCAAGCTCGCCGAGCCCTCAGGCTTCGATTCGATCTGGTGCGTCGAGCACCACTTCACCGACTACACCATGTGCCCCGACGTCACCCAGTTCCTGAGCTACCTGGCCGGCTGTACGAGCCGCATCAAGCTCGGTACCGGCGCGGTGATCCTGCCCTGGCACGACCCCTTGCGGGTCGCCGAGGAGATCGCATTGCTCGACTACTACAGCGACGGCCGCACCATCCTCGGCATGGGCCGGGGCCTGGCGCGCATCGAGTACGAAGGCTTCCGCCTGGACATGAACCAGAGCCGTACCAAGTTCAACGAGGCGGCGCAGATGATCATCGCGGCGCTGGAGACTGGCTTTGCTGAATACGATGGCGAGGTGGTCAAGCAGCCGCGGGTGGAGATCCGCCCGCGCCCGCCGCGCAGCTTCGCCGGGCGCCTGTTCTCGGTGGCCATGTCGCCGGATTCCATCGATGCCGGTGCCGAGCTGGGCACCCAGATCATGCTGTTCATGCAGCGCCCCATCGAGCAGATGGCCGCCGAAGTGAATCGCTACCGTGCCCTGTTCCGCGCCCGCCACGGCCGCGAACCGTGCCCGGTACTGTGCAACGACTTCATCATCTGCGACGACAGCGCCGCGCGCGCCGAGGAGATGGCGCGCAAGTACATCGCCGCCTACTTCCTCTCCGCCGCCAAGCACTACGAGATGGCCGGCACCCACTTCACTGGGACCAAGGGCTACGCCTCCTATGCCGATGCCGCGAAGATGCTCCAGGAAATGGGCCTGGAGGCGGTCGCCGATGCCTTCGTGGACCTGCAGATCTGGGGCACGCCGCAGCAGATCTTCGACAAGCTCGAGGCGCGGCGGAAGATCCTGGGCGACTTCCAGCTCAACGGCTGCTTCAGCTTTGCCGGCCTGCCCTACGACTACGCCGAGCGCAGCATGAAGCTCTACGGCGCGCGCTGCATTCCCGAGCTGCACGACTGGAAATCCAGCGCCGCGGCCTGAGACGCCACCCGCCGGAGATCACGCAACGGGGCCATGGGCCCCGTTCGCCGTTGTGGGAGCGCGATTCCCGCGCTTCAGGGCGCCGTGCATTCCAGGCATTGCAGCAGCAGGAGCTGCGGGCCAGATGCGTTCAGCCAGGGCAGTTGCCGAGCGGGCCACAGCGGCTGGAACAGGGCGCCGAGCTCGGCCAGTGCGCGAGTCCAGTCGGCACCGGCGGCGGGCAGGCGGCCGCTTTCGAGCAGGCGCTGCAACAGCTGC
>JADLCO010000076.1 GCA_020847115.1 Pseudomonadales bacterium
AACTGCGCCTGCGCGACGTCGGCGGACTGATCGTGATCGACTTCATCGACATGCTGGCGCCGAAGAACCAGCGCATGGTCGAGGACCGCATGCGCCAGGCGCTGGAACTGGATCGCGCGCGCGTCCAACTTGGCCGGATTTCACGCTTCGGCCTGCTGGAGATGTCCCGGCAGCGCCTGCGCCCCTCTCTGGAGGAAATGACCTTCAAGGTCTGTCCGCGCTGCGACGGCCAGGGCACCATCCGCGGCACGCGCTCGCTGGCGCTATCGATTCTGCGCCTGGTCGAGGAAGAGGCGCAAAAGGAGAACAGCGTGCAGATCCGCGCCATCACGCCGATTTCGGTGGCGACCTTTCTGCTCAACGAAAAGCGCCGGGCGATCTCGGAGATCGAGAGCCGCCACGACATCCGCGTGGTGATCTTGCCCAACGAGACCATGGAGACTCCCCAGTTCGAGGTGCAGCGCATCCGCGAACAGGACAACGTTGCGGAGCTATACAGCTATCAAGCCATCACCCAGCTCGCCAGCGAAACCGCGCAGGACATGCTAGAGGTGGAAGAACACAGCCCCGCGCCGACCCCGGCAGTGCAATCGGTGGCGCCGCCAAGCCGGGCGCCGGCTCCGCCGCCGGCCGCGATGCCGGAGCCGTCTCAGGCTGCTCAGCCGCCAGTGCCCAACGGCACCCGCAAGGGTTGGTTGAAGCGGCTGGTCGAATCCCTGATCGGTGCCGCAGAGCCGGAGCCGGAGACGACGCCCGCCGCGGAGCCGGCAGCACCGGAAGCGGGGCAACGCGAACCCCGGCGGCAACGACGGCCATCCAGGCAACCCCAGCGCGCAGCCGCGGCGACCGCGGAAGCGGTGAGCGACCAACCCAGCGCCTCAAGCCCGGATGAAGCCGAATCCAGCAGCGGTGCCGGGCGTCGGCGCGGTGGCCGGGGGCGCGGTCGGGGCCGGGGCCGCGCGCTCGATGTCGAAGCCACGGTGGAACCCGGGCGGGCCGCGGAGCCACTCGCCGACAACCTCGCGGACGCGGATGAAACCGCTCCGGCCGCACGCTCCACGCGCAGCCGCCGGCGCCGGCAGCCCCGCGCGGAAGACGCCGGTCACGCTCCCGATGGGACCGCCGCAGGCGGCAGTGAAACCGGAGCAGCCGATGCCGAGCACGACGATCGCCCGACACCGAGGCCAGACGGTGCGCGCCGGCAGCCCCGGCGCCGGCGCGAACGCCGGGAGCTCCCCGAGCAGATCTTGCTCCCCGCGATACCCGAAGTGGATCTGTCCGGGACCACACCAGCGACCACAGGCGACACCCAGCCCCTGTCTGGGGATGTCGACTGGGCTACCGCCGAACCGACTGCTCCGTCCGCGACCATTGGCATCGGCACCGATCTGAACATCGCGCCGCTGTTTCTGGGGGGCACCAACGCGCCTGCGATGGCCGACGCTACACCAACGATCGAGCCAATGGACATCGCGGTCGAGCCCTCTGCAGCGGTGGCAACGGAGATGCAGACTGTCGCCGTCCCACCCGAGATCCCGGAGCCGGCAGAAGTGGCCCAGGAACTCGCGCCAGCGGTCCCTGCGGAACCGCAATTCGTCGCAGGAGAAGCAGTCGTTGAAGAGATATCGGAGGAAGCGACCGCTGCGCCGGCGATTGGCCGTGCCGACAACGACCCCCGCGCCACCCCCAGGGCAGTGACGCAGCTCGAAGTGGTGTCCACGAGTATCGAGGTGCCGGCATCCGGATTCATCGACACCAGCCGCCCCGCTCCGGTGCCGCGGGAGCGGGTGGAAATGCCGCGACCGGCCAACGATCCCCGCCGTGGACGCGCCACGGCCACGTCCGGACAACAGGGCGGAGAAGCCAGCCGCTGACGATCGTCCCCGCCTCCCTGGCCGCGATGCCCTGGCGGGGCCTTAGCCCGCCAAGCGTTCGGCCAGGGCATCCATCAGGGCATCGTGGGCAGCGACGAATTTATCCACACCCTCGCTCTCCAACTGCGCCGCCACCTGGTCGAGGTCAATGCCGATCCCGGCCAGACCCTCGATCGCCGCGGCCGCGGACGCGATCCCGGCCATCAGCCTTGGCGCCGGCTGGCCGTGGTCCCGATAGGCGTCCAAGGTCGCCAGCGGCAGCGTATTGATGGTATCCGGGGCGATCAACTCCTCGACATAGCGCACATCTGCATAGGCCGGATCCTTGGTCGAGGTCGAGGCCCACAACAGCCGCTGCGGGCTGGCGCCAGCGGCCGCCAGCGACCGCCAGCGTTCACTGGCAGTCCAATCCCGATAATGCCGGTAGGCCAAACCCGCACAGGCTACCGCGGCCGTGCCGCGCAGCGCCCGCGTCTGCCGATCGCTGGCCGCCAAGGCGTCGATGCGGGCGTCCACCAGCGTATCGATGCGGCTGATGAAAAAGCTCGCTACCGACTGGATCCCGACCACCGGTTCGCCCTGCCGCCAGCGCTTCTCCAGTCCGGCCATGAAGGCCTCGGTGACCGCCCGGTAGCGCGCCACCGAAAACAACAGGGTGACATTGATGTTGATGCCGGCGGCGATCAATTGCTCGATGGCCGCCAGGCCGGCCTGGGTGCCCGGCACCTTGATCATCAGGTTGGCGCGCGCCACCGCCTCCCACAACAGGGTCGCTTCGCGCACCGTGCCCGCAGTGTCGTCGGCGAGATGGGGCGACACCTCGAGGCTCACCAGACCGTCGCGCCCGCCGCTGTCCCGCCACAGGGGCAGCATCGCATCGGCGGCGAGCAGGACATCCTCTGTGGTCAGCTCGTGATAGGCGCGCGCCGCGTTGGCACCGGCGGCGCGCAATGCCGCGATCGGCTCGTCGTACACCGCATGTCTGGTGATGGCGTCCTGAAAGATGCTGGGGTTCGAAGTGACGCCGGCGAGACCATCCGCGCGCATCATGGCGGCGAGCCGCCCGTCGGTGATCAGGTCGCGGCGAATGTAATCGAGCCAGACACTCTGGCCGAAACGGCGCAATTCCAGCAATGGATTGGGATGCATGACACTTCTCCTGCCCACGGGTCGGCATCCGGCAGACCGCCATCCTAGCAGTTTGTTCGAGAACTGCCCCGGTGGATGGCACCGGGCAAGGACCCGCACCGTTGCCTTCTCCTGCCATCGGGCCGTCCATCGCCGGATGCCGTGAATCGCACCGACATCCGCCCCACCGCTGGGACATTGGGCAACCGACCGGGGATCTGCTAACGTCCCGCGTGCCCCGCCCGGCAACTGGACCAAAGCGGCATTGCCGAGCCGTTCGCCACAATGGAGAAGCGCCATGACCACGCCACAGCACACCCTGCTGAACTGGACCGCAGCCACCGGCCCGCTCCTTGGAAGACTGTTGATCGCCGTGCTGTTCATCCCGGCGGGCCTGATGAAAATCTCCGGCTTCGACACCACCGCCGCCTACATGGCCGCCAAGGGCCTGCCCCTGGTGCCACTGCTGCTGGTGCTGACCATCCTCATCGAAGCCGGCGGCGGGCTGCTGATCCTGCTCGGCTGGCGTGCGCGCGAGGCCGCCCTGGTACTGTTTTTGTTCCTGATTCCGGTGACGGTGATCTTTCACGGCTTCTGGAACCTGGAAGATGCGGCCCGCTTGGAGCAACAGCGGGCGTTCATGAAAAACCTCGCCATCATGGGCGGGGTGCTGATGGTCGCAGCGTTCGGATCGGGTCCCTTCAGCCTCGAGCGCACGAAACCCGAATCGCTCTGAGCGGTCTATCGTGCGGCGCCCGCCGGCGCCAGATCACGATCTGCAAGCCACCGATCGCCGCGATCGCGGCCCCGGCCAACCTATCCAGGGGAGTAAACCTGTGCGTATACCGAGCCTGATTCTGGTCCTGTGCCTGGCGCTGAGCGGCTGCGACGCGCCCACCGAGAAAGGCCGTGAATCGGGCATCGACCGCGTCGGCATGAACCTCCAAGTCAAGCCTGGCGACGACTTTTTCGAATATGCCAACGGCAACTGGCTGAAGACCGCCGAGATCCCAGCGGATCAAACCGCCTGGGGCTCGTTCAGCATCCTTCAGGAGCAGAATCTGGAACGCCTGCACGCCATCGCCCAGGACGCCGTGGGCGCGCGTGACGCCGACCGCGCGCGGGTGGGTGCGCTGTACGCCGCGTTCATGGATGAGCAAGGCATTGCCGCACACGGCCTGCAGCCACTGGCGCGCGAACTAGCCGCCATCGCGGCACTGGACGACCACGCGGCGATCGCCGCCTACTTCGGCCACGCCAGCGTGATCGGCGTGGCCTCGCCGCTCGGCCTCTGGGTCGATCAGGACCAACGCGACGCGTCGCGCTATATCCTGCATCTGGAACAGGGTGGCCTGGGGCTCCCCGATCGCGACTACTACTTCGACACCAGCGAGCGCGGGCAGGCCGTACTGACCAAATACCGGGAGTTCATCGCCCGGCTGCTGACGCTGGCGGATCACCCCGAACCCGCCGCGGCGGCAGCGCGCATCATCGGCATCGAGACCCGGCTCGCCGGTCACCAATGGAGCCGGCTCGACAACCGCGACGCCGAGAAGACCTACAACCGCTACGACGCTGCCCAATTGCGCGCCCTGCTGCACAGCTACGAGCTCGAAGACTTCCTGCAGGCGCAGCACTTGGCCCTGCCGGAAGCGGTAATCGTCCGCCAGCCCAGCTACGCGCAAGCGGTAGACCAGCTGTTTCGCGAAGTCCCCCCCGAGCTCTGGCGCGATTACCTGCAGGTCCGCCTGCTCAGCGCCTATGCGCCCTACCTGCCCACGGCCTTCGAGGAGCTGCATTTCGATTTCTACCAACGCACGCTGAACGGCCAGGCCGAGCCGCGCGAGCGCTGGAAACGCGCCATCGAGACGTTGAACGGCCAGCTCGGCGAACTGCTCGGCAAGCTCTATGTGGAAAAGCATTTCCCGCCCGCCGCCAAGGCGCGCATGGAAGCCTTGGTGGGCAATCTGCTCGAAGCCTACCGGATCTCCATCAGCCAGCTCGACTGGATGGGGCCGAAAACCCGCGCCCGCGCACTGGAAAAGCTGGATCGCTTCACCGCCAAGATCGGTTACCCCAAGCGCTGGCGCGACTACGGTGCGCTGCAGCTGGCCAAAGACGATCTGGTCGGCAATGTGCTGGCCATCCAGGCATTCAATCACGACTACGAAGTGGGCAAGCTCGGCCGGCCGGTGGATCGCGACGAGTGGTTCATGCCGCCACAGCAGATCAACGCCTACTACAACCCGGGCATGAACGAGATCGTGTTTCCCGCCGGCATCCTGCAGCCGCCGTTCTTCAACCTCGATGCCGACGACGCAGTCAACTACGGTGCCATCGGCGCCGTCATCGGCCACGAGATCGGCCACGGTTTCGACGACCAGGGCAGCAAATACGACGGCGACGGCAATTTGAACAACTGGTGGACCGAGCGCGACCGGGAGCGCTTCGAAGCGCGCACCCGCGCCCTGATCGCACAATACGATCAGTACGAGGCACTACCCGGCCGCAAGGTCAATGGCGCGCTGTCGCTGGGCGAGAACATCGGCGACCTGGGCGGGCTCGGCATCGCCTTCAACGCCTATCGGATGTCGCTGGCGGGTGCGGC
>JADLCO010000077.1 GCA_020847115.1 Pseudomonadales bacterium
GCCGACGAACCGCCGCAGCGCCGTGCTGTCCAGCAGCGCCTCCTCGCACGCTTCGTCGGCCAGGTTGAACCAGTGTTGTACAAAGTACATCCGCAACATCCGCTCCAGCCCCACCGGCGGACGGCCTCTGCCCGGCTTCGGATAGTGCGGCGCAATCACCGCGCACAGCGCCGACCACGGCACGATCTCCTCCATCGTCGCCAGAAACACGTCCCGCCGCGTCGGTCGGCGATGCCGCTCGAATCCGCTGTTCTGATCCGCCGCCATCGCCAGAGTCTGCTGCTTCATCGCGCTTCCCCGCGTCAATCGACTGTCAGGCAATTTTGGCACTGGATGCAGACTTTTTCAGCGTTGCCTTAGGCTCTTGCGTCGGGAAAAAAACCGGATGGCGTCATGGGTGGCGGGGGTTGGTTTTCGCATTGCTATTTGCCCTTCCTGTGGGGGAGTTTGCAGGCTAAGTGTGAATGGGGGCACAGATTTCGTCAACGCTTTCGGGTATAGCACTGCGGGTATTCCGTCATCAGCAAAAGCGATGGAGTTTCGTGGGGGTAGCCGTTGATATGGCAGTTCTCTACGCCGGATACTGATCCTTGCGATATTGGCTGTACCCATTCAACTGCGCGAGGTAGGCCCCATGCCGGCCAGCCACACCACCAGCGGCATCACCATGGGCAGCAGCGAGCCGGGCTGGTAGGCGAGCGCCACTACGTCGCGGGCCAAAGGGCCCAGCCCTACTGGGCGACCAGTACCAGGTGACCCAAGCATCGCGCGCGGGTTCTGCCGAATGCAGGCGTTGGCGATCCTAGAAATTTCGGTGAAGCGTTCGGATCGATGGTGTGTCGAGCATTAATGGCGCATCCCTGAGTCGGTTGGTAGCGGGAGATATTGTGAGGTCGGTCACAATAGCGGTCAATGGCAGTTGCGCCGTCGGTCGGAGCGCGTTTGGCAACAGGAGTGCTGACCCAACTGCGCCGTCCTTCCGGAGCCGGACCTTGGCCCGGGTCCTAACGCAGCCACGCCTACCGGCGTTTCGGCCACAGCCTCTGACCTAGGGCGCGGCGTCGGGCAGATGCGCGCTCATTGCACGAGCGAAGTCGCGGAAATCGTCCAGGTGCCGCCAGGTGATGGCGTGAACGATGTCCCAGTCGATCTTCTGATAGCTGTGCACGGCGACATTGCGAAAGCCGACCGCGGATTTCAGATGGGCGCACAGGGCGGCATCGATGATTCCGGTGCGCCGCAGCCCTTCGAAGGCTTCGCCCATGGTGGCGGGCGCGGGTTCTTCCGATGCGGCCAGCAGCTGCAGTGCCATGTCCACGCACAGTTGCACCGCGCGCGTCAGGTTGAGCGCCAGGATGTCTTGGCGGTCGGGATCTGCCCGCAGCGCCTCGGCCGTTGGTGCACGCCGGTCTTCGATGCGGCGCACGCAGCGACGCAACGCCTCCAGTTTCTCCGCGAGGACTAGCGCGTCCATGCCTCGCGGCGCTCCCGGAGCAGGCGGTTGCGGTAGGGCAGGAAGTCGGCGCTGTCGATCAGGATGCGCGAGACCTGGGCGGGATAGGTCGCGGTATCGCGCTGGAGAAGGACGCGGCCGGTCAGGAGGGCGCTGCGCGCAACGGGAATGCCCGCGGTCGCCAGGTCCACGAGGTCCACCGCGCGGCCGGTCAACCGCGCGAGCTCGCCGATCAGCTCCATGCGCCGTTCGGCAGTCAGCGGCCGCTCTGCCAGGACGGCGAGATCGAGATCGCTGCGCGCCGTCGCGCGCTGCCTGGCCACCGAGCCGAAGACGATGCCCAGGCGAAGGTCGTCTTGCGCGGCCAGATAGGCGGCGATGGCAGCCAGGGTGGTGTCGGGGCTCGTGGTCATGGGCCCGAGTATAGCCTTCGCCGGCGTCTTTTCACGCGGCGCGCGACCCCACCGCGCTTCCTCGGTTGCCCACCGCCGCGCCGGCGGGTCTCCGCTTACCGGCGCTGTGGCCGCAGCCCAGGGCTCAGTTGCGCCAGGTAGCTGCCGTGCCCGGCGAGCCACACCACCAGCGGCATCACCATGGGCAGCAATAGCGAGCCGAGCTGGTAGGCGAGTGCCACCGCGTCGCGGGCCAGGGATCCCCAAGCCTGCTGGGCGACGAAGGCGCCGCCGGTGTCGAAGGTCAGGGTCTTGACCTGGACCGCGATCATCGAGGCCAGCTCCACCGCCAGCAGCACCGCGAGGCCGATGGCCAGCCGGCGGCCGCGGCCGGGCAGCGGCGTGGCCAGGGCCAGGGCGGCGAACAGGGGCAGCGAATAGCCGTAGCTGAGGGGATTGGTGAGAAAGCCCAGGTGCTCGCCGGACGGCGGGTTGGCGACGATCCGGCCACCGACTTCGCCGAAGCGCGAGATCAGCAGCAGCTGTATGCCGTGCTGGCGCAGCTCGCCGATTGCTTCCGGCAGCCAGGCGGTGAGCAGCTGACCGGCGGCCCAGACCACCGGGGCCAGGTGCCAGGGCGCAGTCAGGTACCAGATCGCGAAGCAGACTGGCAGCCACAGCAGGGTGCGGCCGAGCAGGGCGGCCAGGGGTCCGCTAGGCCGCATGGGCTGTCGCCGCGGTCGCCGGGCCGGGGATGAAGCGCACCCAGACCAGGAACACGATCAGGGCATCGAGCATGATCAGCGCCTGCCAGATGTAGAGGTGCGCCCATTCGAACAGCACCGGGTGCCACAGGCCCAGGTAATAGAGGCTGATGATCCGCGCCAGGTTGACCGCCTGGATGGCGAGGAAGCCGGCCAGCAGGCCTTTGAGTTTGTATGTCCAGGGCGCGGGAAAGGCGGTGATGGCAGCGAGCAGCACGATCATCGCCTCGACCCCGTTGCAGCCGGGTTCGATGGACACCCCGAAGGCGCTGGTGGTGCTGCGGATCACCTTGCCCGTTACCGCGATCTCGCTGTCGAACAGTTGCATCAGCCAGCCGCTCAGGTCGGCGAGCAGCGCGGTCCAGGGCAGGATCACGGCACGCTGCACGGGCGCCAGCATTTCCAGCGTGAACAGGGCGGTCAGCAGGACCAGAAACCACACCAGAAAGCGCAGCAAGGGCGTCTCCATTGCCTCGGGCGGGCGAGAGTGTAGCCAAACGCAGAGGGACGCGCACGGTCCCGCGGCTTGGCCGGCCCAGGCCCCTGTGGTACAACTGCGCGATCCCGCAGCGCGGTCTCGTCGATGGAGCATTGCAATATGAAGCTGGTCACCGCGATCATCAAACCCTTCAAGCTCGACGACGTGCGGGAGGCATTGAGCGGCATCGGCGTGCAAGGCGTCACCGTCACCGAGGTCAAGGGCTTCGGCCGCCAGAAGGGCCATACCGAGCTGTA
>JADLCO010000078.1 GCA_020847115.1 Pseudomonadales bacterium
GCTGGCAAAGGCCGTGGCGGGCGAGGCCGGGGTGCCCTTCTTCTCCATTTCAGGCAGCGAGTTTGTGGAGATGTTCGTGGGCATGGGCGCGGCCAAGGTACGGGATCTGTTCAAGCAGGCCTATGAGAAAGCCCCCTGCATCGTGTTCATCGACGAGCTGGACGCCATCGGCAAGTCGCGGGCGGGCACCACCGGTTTCGTGGGCGGCCACGACGAGCGGGAGCAGACGCTGAACCAGCTGCTCGCCGAAATGGACGGTTTCGATACCACTTCGGGGCTGGTGCTGCTGGCCGCCACCAACCGTCCGGAGATCCTCGATCCCGCCCTGCTGCGCGCCGGGCGCTTCGACCGCCAGGTGCTGGTGGATCGGCCGGACAAGGCCGGTCGCTTGCAAATCCTGCGCGTGCATATCCGCAAGATCACCTTGGCGCCGGAGCTCGATCTGGAGCAGGTCGCCGGCCTGACCACTGGCTTTTCCGGCGCCGAACTCGCCAACCTGGTGAACGAAGCCGCACTGGCCGCCACCCGGCGCGGCGGCAATGAGGTCACCCTGGCCGATTTCACCACCGCCATCGAGCGCATCGTGGCAGGACTGGAAAAGAAAAACCGCGTGCTCAATGCCCACGAGCGCGCCGTGGTCGCCCACCACGAGATGGGTCATGCCCTGGTCGCCCTGGCGCTGCCGGGCAGTGACGCGGTGCACAAGGTCTCGATCATCCCCCGCGGCATCGGCGCCCTGGGTTACACCATTCAGCGGCCCACCGAGGATCGCTATCTGATGAGCCGCGGCGAACTCGAACAAAAAATCGCGGTGCTGCTCGGCGGCCGCGCCGCGGAGCAGCTGGTGTTTGGCGAGATCTCCACCGGCGCCGCCGACGATCTGGCCAAGGCCACCGACATCGCCCACGACATGGTCACGCGCTACGGCATGGACGAGGAGCTGGGCCACGTGGTCTATGACACCCAGACCAGCCGGTTCCTCGACACCCCGGCGATCGCGGCGCCAGGGGGCTGCCAAATCAGCGAGGCCACCCAGCGGCGTATCGACGCCGCGGTGCGCCAGCTGGTGACCGCGGGGTTCGACCGCGCGACCACCATTCTCTCCACTCACCGCACCGTGCTGGAGCACGCCGCGACCGAGCTGCAGCGCCGGGAGACCCTCGATGAAGCCTCACTCCGGGCGCTCACCGCGGATCTCCAGCCGACTGCGGCCAGCGCGGCCGCGGCCGCGGGCCCGGCGGACGGCCTGCCTGCACCGCGGTAACTCGGGTTACCCATTGGGAAAGTGTCGCTTGCGCTTTATACTCCCCGGTTGTCGAAAACATTCGCCGCACGTCCGGCGCATCGCCAGGCGACAACCACAGATTCCAGAACCAACTGTCTCCTTCACTTTCCCGTTACCTTCAAGAGGCAATTCCCATGGCAGAAACCCAAGCCGCAGTAAAGACATCGCAGAGCGTGGCCCGGCTCAGCGCCTTCGATCCGGACTACAAGACCGAAAAACCCCAGTCCTACTACGACGAGATCAAGCGCCGGTTCGCCGAGGAGCGCGACCTGCGCCTGAAGTACCGTCCCGAGGGCACCGCCCAGTACACCTCCGACTTCGAAGGTGAGTTGGCGCGCTTCGGCGAGGATCCCTACGGCGGCGACTTCAAGCCCCGTGCGGCACTCACCGACACCGTGGAAGTGCTGTTCACCGGCGGCGGCTTCTCGGCGCTGCTGGCCAGCGCCCGGCTGCGCGAATACGGCATCCAGAGCATCCGCATCGTCGAGCGCGGCGCCGATGTCGGCGGCACCTGGTACTGGAACCGCTACCCCGGCGCCGCCTGCGACGTGCCCTCCTATGACTACCTGCCGCTCCTGGAGGAGCTCGATTACGTGCCCAGCCGCCGCTATGCGCGGGCCACCGAGATCTACGAGCACTGCAAGCGCATCGCCAAGTACTACGATCTGTACGGCCTGGCGGTGTTTCAGACCACGGTGACCTCCACCGTCTGGGACAACGAAGAAAAGCTGTGGCACGTGAAGACCGACCGCGGCGACCACATGAAGGCGCGCTTCGTGATCTGCGCCAACGGCCCCATGGCCAAGCCCAAGCTGTCCAAGATCAAGGGCATTCCCTCATTCAAGGGCCATTCGTTCCACAGTTCGCGCTGGGACTACGACTACAGCGGGGAAAACCTGGAGAAACTGCGCGACAAGCGGGTCGCCATCATCGGCACCGGCGCCACCGCGGTGCAGATCATCCCCGAGGTCGCCAAGACCGCCAAGGAGCTCTACATCTTCCAGCGCACGCCGTCCTGCATCGACGTCCGCAACGACTGGGCGACCGACCCCAACTGGGCGCGCAAGCTCCAGCCGGGCTGGCAGAAGGCGCGCCGCGAGCGCGCGATCGCCAGTTCGGACCCGCACCTGAGCGACAAGGCCCGCGATCCCAACATCAGCCGCGAGGAGAAGATCCGGCGCCAGGAAAACGCCAACATCGACTACGTGATGCGCCTGCACAAGCGCATCGAGGAGACCGTGCACGACCCGGCGACCGCGGAATCCCTGAAGCCCTGGTACATGTACATGTGCAAGCGGCCAACCTTCCACGATGAGTTCCTCGACACCTTCAACCGGCCCAACGTGCACCTGATCGACACCCACGGCCAAGGGGTCACCGAGGTGACCGAGAAGGGGCCGGTGTTCGACGGCAAGGTGTACGAGGTGGACCTGATCGTCTACGCCACCGGCTTCGAGGTGCAGAAGACCGGCATCTACAACCAGATCATCGGCGACAATGGCGTCGAGCTGAATGCCAAGTACGCCGAGAATGGCATCCGCACCTTGCTCGGTATTCACTCCCACAACTACCCGAACCTGTTCGTGATGGCAGGCTACCAGGCGTCGTTCCAGTTCAACATCACCGACGTGCTCCAGGTGCAGGGCGACCATATCGCCGCCTGCATCAAGTACACCCGCGAACACGGCTACAAGACCATCGATGTCACTCCGGAGATGGAGGAATGGTGGGTGCAGGAGGTGATTGACTTCCGCGGCAAGACCGACCGCAACAAGGAGTGCACCCCCGGCTATTACAACTTCGAGGGCGAGTTCAACCGCCGCCAGGACGGCACCTACAACGGCGGCTTCAAGCGCTACATCGAAAAATCGCTGGAAGTCCAGGCCAACATGGAGAAAAACTTCATTTTCGGCAAATGATCCGCGAGGCTTCACCGCCGTCTGCGGGTGGTGGTGAAGCCTGATGAAATTTATGAATAGCCCGTTTCAATTCACTGATCAAAAAAACATTCAGGGGACAACCATGACAGCAACCGCACTCGACAACGTGCTCGATTACCCAGAACCCCAGGTCACTCGCGATATCGACTACGAGACCGTCGTCATCGGTTCGGGCCTGTCCGGTATCGGCGCCGCCATTCGCCTGATCCAGGAGGGCCTCGGCGATTTCGTGGTGCTCGAAAAGGCCAACGACGTCGGCGGTACCTGGCGCGACAACACCTACCCCGGTCTCGCGGTAGACATTCCGTCGCTGAGTTATTCGTTCTCCTTCGAACAGAACCCCAATTGGTCCAGCCTGTACGCGCCGGGACCGGAGATGAAGGCCTACGTGGATCACTGCACCACCAAGTACGGGGTGCGTCCGCACATGCGCTACGGCATGGAAGTGGAAGAAGCGATTTACGACGAAAAGCGCAACATCTGGATCACCCGCACCAAGACCGGTGATGTCTTCAAATCACGCTACCTAGTCAGTGCCACCGGGTTCCTGACGCTGCCCAAGCTGCCCCAGATCAAGGGCATCGAGAACTTCAAGGGCAAAGTGATGCACACCTCGCGCTGGGATCACAGCTATGACCTGACCGGCAAGCGGGTGGGTCTGATCGGCACCGGCGCCACCGCCATTCAGGCGGTTCCCGAAATCGCCGACAAGGTCAAATCCCTGGACGTTTATCAGCGCACCGCCATCTGGCTGCTGCCCAAGAAGGAGATGCCCTTCAGCCCCCGTCTGCAGCGTGCCTTTGCCAAAGTGCCGGGGCTGCAGTGGCTGGCGCGTCAGGCGACCATCTTCTTCACCGACATCGTGATGATCAACCTGCTGGTCTTCAACAAGTACTTCTCTTTCGCCGGGAAGAAACTGGAGAAGATCTGTATCGAGCACATCCGCAACCAGGTAAAGGACCCGGAAATCCAGAAGGCACTGACGCCGACCTACGATTTCGGCTGCAAGCGGCC
>JADLCO010000079.1 GCA_020847115.1 Pseudomonadales bacterium
GCGGTGTAGACGGCGTTGCTCTTGGCCGCCACCGCCATGTAGATCACCGCCTGGGCGAGGGTGAGCTCCCCTTCCGGGCTGCCCAGGCGCTCCTGCACGTCCCAGGCGTCGAGCGCCAGGCGCAGCGCGCGCGGGTCGGCATTGCCGATGTCTTCACTGGCCATGCGCACGATCCGCCGGGCGATGTAGAGCGGGTCGCAGCCACCGTCCAGCATGCGCACCAGCCAATACAGTGCGGCATCGGGCGAGGAGCCGCGCACCGCCTTGTGCAGCGCGGAGATCTGGTCGTAGAAGTATTCGCCGCCTTTATCGAAGCGGCGCGTGCCGCCGGCCGCCACCTCGCGCATCAGCGCCGCATCGATGCGGCCGTCCTGGGCCAGGTCGGCGGCGATCTCGAGCAGGTTCAGCGCCCGGCGCGCGTCGCCGTCGGCGCTCTGCACCAGCAGATCCAGCGCTTCCGGGTCCAGCGCCACGGCGCCGCCGAGACCGCGCTCGGCATCGGCCAGCGCGCGCTCGACCACGCCGCGGATGTCGTCCGCGGTCAGGGGTTTGAGGGTGTAGACGCGACAGCGCGAGAGCAGCGCATTGTTCAGTTCGAACGAGGGATTCTCGGTGGTGGCGCCGATCAGCAGGATGGTGCCGTTCTCCACATAGGGCAGAAAGGCATCCTGCTGGGCCTTGTTGAAGCGGTGCACCTCGTCGACGAACACGATGGTGTCGCGGTCATTCGCCGCGCGCTCGGCCTCGGCGCGGGCGATGGCCGCGCGAATCTCCTTGACCCCGGCGAGCACCGCCGACACCGCCTCGAAGTGAGCATCGGCGCGCGCCGCGATCAGCCGCGCCAAGGTGGTCTTGCCGGTGCCCGGCGGCCCCCAGAACACCAGCGAATGGCAGTGACCCTGCTCGATGGCGGCGCGCAGCGGTTTGCCCACGCCGAGCAGATGGGGCTGTCCGGCGAATTCGGCGAGCACGCGCGGACGCATGCGATCGGCCAGCGGGGCGTAGCGGGATGCCGCGGCCGCCTCGGTCATCGCACCAGCTCAGTCATCGCGAAAGACGTCCACCCCGGGGGGCGGCACGAAGTGGAACACGGCGGGATTGAGCACCGGATTGAGCTCGACGTCGCGCAGTTCGACCACTGTGCGCTGGCCGAGGCTGTCCTGCATGCGGATCGCACTGGGTGCGCCGTCGGCGAAGTCGAGTTCGACTTCGGTGTAGACCGAATCAGTGCTGAGCGGCCGCAACAGGATGCGGCTGGTCTTGCCCTCTTCGAATGCACACACGCGAAATTCCTTCAGGACCTGCCGGGCATCGCCCACCAGCAGCGCCGCCGGCGAGTTGTCGAGCTGGCGGTGCAGCGCCTTGACCGTGACCTGTTCGAGATCGGGATCATAGACCCAGATATTGCTGCCATCGGCGACCACGGTCTGCTCGTAGGGCGGCTCCGCCACCCAGTAGATGCGGCCGGGCTTGGCGAGCTGCAGCACGCCGGCACTGGTCTGCAGCGGATGGCCATCGGCCGCGGTGATGCGCTGTTCAAAGTTGGCGCTCAGCCCGCGCAGCCGTGCCAGCTGCTCGCTGAGCGCCTGGCCGCCGTCCGGGCAGGCCCCCTCCGCTGCGGCCAGGGCGCCCGCGCTACCCAGGAACAGCAGGCACGCCAGCAGCATGTACCGCATCAGTCGCGCTCCCGGTTGGGCGCCAACACCTCGCGGCTGCCATTGCTGTTCATCGCAGTGACCACGCCGGCGGCCTCCATCGCCTCGATCAGCCGCGCGGCACGGTTATAGCCGATGCGCAGCTTGCGCTGCACCGACGAGATCGAGGCGCGGCCGCTGCTGATCACGAACTCGACCGCCTCGTCGTAGAGGGCATCGCTCTCCGCATCGCCCTCCCCGCCACCGCCGTCGGCGTCGGCGTAGCCGGGCACCGGGATGGCGCCGGTGGCACCCTCGTCGGTGATTTCGCTGAGGTAGTCCGGGCGGCCGCGCTGGCGCCACTCCTCGGCCACCTTATGGACTTCGTGATCGCCGACGAAGGCGCCATGCACCCGGATCGGCACCGAGGTGCCGGTGGGCAGATAGAGCATGTCGCCGTGGCCGAGCAGCTGTTCGGCACCGCCCTGGTCGAGGATGGTGCGGGAGTCGATCTTGGACGACACCTGGAACGCAATGCGGGTCGGCACGTTGGCCTTGATCAGGCCGGTGATGACGTCCACCGAGGGCCGCTGGGTGGCGAGGATGAGGTGGATGCCCGCGGCGCGCGCCTTCTGCGCGATGCGGGCGATGAGCTGTTCGACCTTCTTGCCGACGATCATCATCATGTCGGCGAATTCGTCGATCACCACCACGATGTAGGGCAGCTTGTCGAGCTCGGGCGCCTCCAGGGGATCGTGCTCGGTGCGAAACGGCTCGTTGGCGTTCCAGGTGGGGTCGCGCAAGGGCGCACCGGCGGCGCGGGCCTCGTCGAGCTTGCGGTTGTAGCCCGCCAGATTGCGCACGCCGAGCTGGGCCATCAGCCGGTAGCGGCGCTCCATCTCGCCCACGCACCAGCGCAGTCCGGTGGCAGCGTCCTTCATGTCGGTGATCACCGGGGTGAGCAGATGCGGGATGTCGGCGTAGACCGACAACTCCAGCATCTTGGGATCGACCAGGATCAGGCGCACCTCCTCGGGCGTCGCCTTGAACAGGATGCTGAGCAGCATCGCGTTGACGCCCACCGACTTGCCGGAGCCGGTGGTGCCGGCCACCAGCAGGTGCGGCATGCGGGCCAGATCGACGATCACCGGCTCGCCGGCGATGTCCTCGCCGAGCGCCAGGCTGAGCGGCGAGGCCGCCGCGTCGTAGGTCGCGGACGACAGCACCTGGCGCAGATAGACGGTCTCGCGCGCCTCGTTGGGAATTTCGATGCCGACCACGGACTTGCCCGGGATCACCTCCACCACGCGCACGCTGACCACCGCCAGCGAGCGCGCCAGATCCCGGGCCAGGCCGGAGATGCGACTGGCCTTGATGCCGGGCGCCGGCTGCAGCTCGAAGCGGGTGATGACCGGGCCCGGCAGTACCTCGACCACCTCAGCGGCGATGCCGAAATCCTGCAACTTCAGCTCCAGCTTGCGCGACATGGCCTCCAGGGCGCCGGGCGAAAAGCCGCCCTTGGTGGTCTCCGGCGGCGCGTCGAGCAGATCCAGGGGGGGCAGCCCGGTCGCTGCCGCTTCGCGGAACAGCGGTTGCTGGCGCTCCCGCTCGACACGTGCGCTGGGTTCGGGTTTGTCCGCCGCCGGCACGGTGATGACCGGCTCCTTGCGTTGCGCCCGCACCTCGCGATCGCGGGCCAGCGATTTGCGCCGCCGTTCCACCACGGTCTTGGTTTCCGCCACCTCGCGCTCCTGCTCGCGCCGGGCGCGCCAGCGCCCGGCGACCTCGGTCGCGATGAGCAGGCACAGGCTGCCCAGGTAGTCGGCTACCTTGAGCCACGACAGGTCGGTGACCACGGTGATGCCGAACAGAAAGGCGCCGAGCAGCAGCAAGGTGCTGCCGGCATGGCCGAAGGTATTGAGCGCCGCCGTGGCGATCGCGTTGCCGACGACGCCACCGCTGCCGAAGGGCAGCCGGCCCTGGGCTGCGCCGTACTGCAGGTCCAGCAGGGCACTGCCCGCGGCCAGCAGCAAGATCAGCCCGACCAGGCGCAGCACGAAGGTCAGGCGATCGAACGCCCAGTGCTGTTGCTGCCGTGCCCGGAATACCCGCCAGGCGTGGATGGCCATCAGCAGCGGCAACAGCAGCGCCAGCCAACCCAGCAGCGAATAGCTGAAATCGGCGAGCCAGGCACCCAGGGAGCCGGCGAGATTGCGGTAGGCCTCGCCGCTGCCGGTACTCGACCAGCCGGGATCCCGGGGATCGTGACTGAGCATCGCCAGCAGCAGGTAGCTGGCCAGCAGCGCCCAGCCCAGCAGCGCGCCTTCGCGGCGCACCAGGGCGATGCGCTCGCGAAGGGCTTCCGGGATTGCCGGGGCATCGCGGGTGGGGGAGCGGGGCTTGGCCAAAGCGGTAGCAGCTGCGCGCGGTTGCGGTGGCCGGCTAGTGTAATGCATCGCGGCAGCGGGCTCCCCGCCATGGGGGAGGTCGAGAGCTGATGAACTATCATAGGGCGCCATTTCGCAGCAGGAGTCCGCCATGCCCGATGCCCAGCACCACCGCCTCATCATCCTCGGCTCGGGCCCCGCCGGATGGACCGCTGCCGTCTATGCGGCGCGCGCCAATCTGGCGCCGGTGGTGATCACCGGCATCCAGCAGGGCGGTCAGCTCACCACCACCACGGAGGTCGACAACTGGCCGGGCGATGCCGACGGAGTGCAGGGTCCAGAGTTGATGTCTCGCATGCAAAAACATTCCGAACGCTTTGATACAAAAGTAATCTTTGATCACATCGAGAAGGTCGATCTGAGCGTCAGACCGTTCCGGCTCGAGGGCAGTCAAGGCTACACCTGCGATGCCTTGATCATCGCCACCGGCGCCAGCGCGCGCTATCTGGGACTGCCCTCGGAACAGGCGTTCCAGGGCAAGGGCGTCAGCGCCTGCGCCACCTGCGACGGCTTTTTCTATCGCGACCGCAAGGTGGCGGTGATCGGCGGTGGCAACACCGCGGTCGAGGAGGCGCTGTATCTGTCCAATATCTGCGCCGAAGTGACGCTGGTCCATCGCCGCGATCGGCTGCGCGCCGAAAAAATCATGCAGGACAAGCTGTTCGCGCGTGCCCACAGCGGCAATGTGCGCCTGCTGTGGAACCACACCCTCGACGAGGTGTTGGGCGATGCCAGTGGCGTCACCGGGGTGCGGCTGCGCGCCACCGACGGCGATGCCACCCGGGAGCTGGCCGTGGACGGCGTCTTCATCGCCATCGGCCATGCGCCCAACACGGCGATCTTCGCCGGCCAGCTGGAGATGGCAAACGGCTACATCCGGGTCCAGGGCGGCCTCGCCGGTAATGCCACCGCCACCAGCGTGCCCGGGGTGTTCGCCGCTGGCGACGTGGCCGATCACGTCTATCGGCAGGCAGTGACCTCCGCCGGCACCGGCTGCATGGCGGCCCTGGACGCGGAGCGCTATCTCGATCGGTCGTAGGCCGCGCCATGCGCCTACCCTTTCTGGATGCGGACCATCCGGTGTTCCCGCCCCCGGAACGGGCGCTGCGCGAGCCCAACGGCCTGCTCGGCGCCGGCGGCAATCTGCGCGTCGCGACGCTGCTCGATGCCTATCGGCGGGGCATCTTTCCCTGGTTCGAGGCCGGGCAGCCGCCGCTGTGGTGGAGCCCGGATCCGCGGACCGTGCTCTATCCCGACCAGGTCCACGTCAGCCGCACCATGGCGCGGCTGCTGCGCCGCGGCGGCTACGCCATCACCACCGACCAGGCGTTCGCTGCGGTGATCCGTGGCTGCGCCGCACCCCGCGCCGGCGCCACCGGCACCTGGATCGTCCCGGAGATGATCGCCGCCTATCAGGCCCTGCATGCCGCCGGCCACGCCCACAGCGTCGAGTGTTGGGTCGACGGCAAACTGGCCGGGGGAATCTACGGCGTCGCCGTAGGCACGGTGTTCTGCGGCGAATCCATGTTCAGCGCCCGCCCCAATGCTTCCAAACTGGCCTTGATCCACCTCGCCCGCGGCCTAAGCGCCGCCGGGTTCGCGCTGATCGACTGCCAGGTGGGCAACCCGCATCTGGCCACCCTGGGCGCCACCCCCCTGCCCCGTGCGGCCTTTCTGGAACGGCTGCGCGAAGGGCTCCGCCACCCGCCGCCGGCTTGGCCGGCGACGCTCATTTCCGCTATGGTTGCCGGGTAGCCCGCACTGGAGCGAAACCATGACCCGCGACATCAGTCCGGACCTGGAAAAACTCCGCCTGTACCTCACCGAACCCCACCCGTGCAGCTATCTGCCCGACCGCCAGGCCACCACGGCCTTCGTGGACCCGCGCGTGGTGATCGACGCGGAGCTCTACAACCGGCTGTCCGACCTGGGGTTTCGGCGCAGCGGCCGCTACATCTACACGCCGCGCTGCGCCAGCTGCAAGGCCTGCATCCCGATCCGCATCGACGCGGCGGCGTTCTCGCCCAACCGCCTCCAGCGCAAGTGCCTGAACCGCAACCGGGATCTCACCGTCGCGCTGGTGGACAGCGTGGACGTGGAGGAGCACTACCCGCTTTACGAACGCTACATCACCGTCCGCCACAGCGAGGGCGACATGTATCCGCCCTCGCGCGCCCAGTACCAGGATTTCATCGGCCGGCCCTGGCACTCGACCACCTTCCTGGAGCTGCGCGCGCGCGGCAGATTGCTCGGCTGCGCGGTAACCGACTGGCTGCGCAATGGCCTGTCGGCGATCTACACCTATTTCGACCCGGAGGAGGAGCGGCGCAGTCTGGGCACCTTCGCCATCCTCAAGCAGGTCGAAACCGTGCTGGCGCGCGGCAAGCGCTACGTCTATCTGGGCTTCTGGATTCGCGATTCGGCGAAGATGAACTACAAGATCCACTACCGGCCGGCGGAACTGTTCGTCAACGATACCTGGCTGCGCATCGGCTGACCGCCGCCGATCGCCAACCCCGCCGCGCCGCTCAGTGCGGCCCTACCTCGGGGTTGGCGCAGTTGGCCGGCAGCTCGCCCCGGCGCACGCGCTCGACGTTCTCCGCCACCTTGCGGGCGATGCCGCGCAGGCTCAGGTCGGTGGCGCCGCCGACGTGGGGGGTGCCGATGACGTTGTAGCCCAGGATCGGGTCCTGGGGATCGATCGGCTCCTGCCAGAACACGTCCAGCCCGGCGCCGGCGATGCGCTGCTCGCGCAGCGCCGCGAGCAGGGCGTCGTAGTCGATTACCCCGCCGCGCGCCACGTTCACCACGTAGGCCGACGGCTTGAGACAGGCGAATTCCACAGCACCCATCAAGCCTCGGGTCGCATCGTTGAGCGGCGGCGCCAGGATGACGAAATCCGCTTCGCGCAGCGCCTCGTGCAAGCCGCCCTCGGCGTAGTGATGGGCGACGGGGATGGCGTCTTCTTCCGGCGTGTGCTTCGGCCCGCGGCGCGACACGGCAAGCACGCGCATCTCGAAGCCGGCCAGGCGCCGGGCGGTCTCCCGGCCGATGCCGCCGTAGCCGACGATCACCGCCGTCCGCCCCTTCAGGGCCCAGCCCGTGGGCGTGGCCACGCGCCCCTCGCGGAGGCTCTGCTGGGTTTCCGGAAAGCGCCGGGCAAGCGTCAGCATCAGCAGCACCGCCATTTCGGCAACGGACTCGGCGTTGCCGGTACCGGCGGCCGGCACGTTCGCCACCGGGATGCCGTGGCGCGTCGCCGCCGGGATGTCGACCGCATCGAGCCCGGCCCCGAACTGCTGGATCAGCCGCACGCGACCGCCCGCGAGGACCTCATCGCGCAGCGGCGTGATGGTGGGGATCAGCACATCGGCCGCTCCGATCACCTCGGCGAGGCGCTCGGGCGCACACTCGAGCACCTCGTCGTGCGGCAATTCCCGTTGCAGCAGCTCGCGGATGATCCGCAATCCTTCCCGGCAAAAATACACCTTCATGGCCTGGTCTCCATCGCTGGGCTGTCTGTCGCCTGGGTATCGCCTGCCGCGGAGCGCTCAGATGCGCTCGGGGTCTTGCTGAAATTCCACCGTATTGCCGGAGGGATCGGTGGTGAAGATGAAGCGGTCGAAGCGGTCGAAGGCGATGCCGTGCTGTTCGAGATGGCGCGCCGCCGCTTCGAGGTCGGCCACGAAGAAGGCGGTGTGCGGCCCCATGGGATTGGCGTGGCGGCAGTTCATGCCCGGCAGGGGTTCGCCGGCACGCTCGGGATCGCACTGGATCACGTGCACCTGGCCGTTGGGGAATTGCATCCAGAAGCCGGGAATCCGGTCCGCAAACTTGGCGGGGATATCGCGCGCGACCGTCTGCACCCCCAGCACCTCGACATAGAAGCGACGCATGGCCTCGAGCTGATCGCGGGTGTTGATCGCGCTGTGGTTGATGCGGGTGATCTCGATCATGGCGCCACCTTCGGTCGTTTGCGGCGAGTGTAGCCGGAACCTTTCACCGGATGCCCGACC
>JADLCO010000080.1 GCA_020847115.1 Pseudomonadales bacterium
CGCGAGCGGTTCTATGTGGCGCAAAGCGGCTTGATCGGTGCAGATGGCACCGACCGTTCGGGCCAACGGCCGGTGTTGGTTGCCGATCGACCGAACTACGTCTTGGGTGAGGCCGAAGTCCTGGTTGTTCCCCTGCACCTGGAAAGCGCGGGTGTGACGATCACCAAGGAGTTCGTGGTGCGCAAGGGGGATTACCTCGTCGAGGTGCGCTACCGCGTCGAAAATCGAAGGGAACGGCCCTGGGTGGGGCGCATGTTCGGTCAAATCCAGCGCGATCGCTTCGATCCGGTGGCGAGCGGCAGCTTTGGCATGAAACCCTATCTCGGCGCTGCGCTGTCTACCCCGGAAGAAAACTACAAGAAATTGTCCTTCAAGGATCTCGACGAAAAGGCATTCGAAGTCGAGCGGCCCGGTGGTTGGGTGGCCATGGTGCAGCATTACTTTGTGAGCGCCTGGATTCCGTCGAGGGATGAAGTGAATCACTTTCAACTGCGGCGACTGGGCGACCGGGAGCGCTATGCCCTGGGTTTCGTGGGTCCGGAACGGCGAGTCGAAGCCGGCAGTACCGGCGAGTTTGGCGCACAACTGTATGTCGGCCCCAAGAATCAGGAACACCTCGAAGAAATTGCGCCCTACCTGGAATTGACCATCGATTACGGCTGGCTGTGGTGGTTGGCCAAGCCTCTGTTTGCCGGCCTAAAGCTGCTGCACACGGCGTTTGGGAATTGGGGCTGGGCGATCATCGTCCTCACCATATTGATCAAGCTGGCGTTCTTTCCGTTGTCGGCGGCCAGTTATCGTTCCATGGCAAAGATGCGCAAGCTGCAGCCCGAGATGCTGAGCCTGCGGGAACGCTACGGCGAGGATCGTCAAAAGCTTTCCCAAGAAGTCATGGCGCTGTACAAGCGTGAAAAGGTCAATCCCATGGGCGGTTGTCTGCCCATGTTGATTCAGATGCCGGTGTTCATCGCGCTCTACTGGGTGCTAAGTGAAAGTGTCGAATTGCGCCAGGCGCCCTGGGTGTTGTGGATCACCGACCTGTCACTGCGTGATCCCCTGTACGTGCTGCCAGTGATCAACGGGCTCAGCATGTATGTGCTGCAGACCTTGCAGCCGGCTCCTCCGGATCCCACCCAGGCCAAGGTCATGAAAATCATGCCGGTGGCATTTTCGATTTTCTTCATACTGTTTCCGGCGGGACTGGTGTTGTACTGGACGGTAAACAGCATGTTGTCGATTGCCCAGCAGTGGGTGATCACCAAGCGCATCGAAGCTTCGTGATGCCCGGAAATGCACGGAGTGGCTGCTGAACCGATCGTCGCAGTTGCCACCCCGCGCGGTCGCGGGGGGGTCGGGATGGTGCGCATTTCCGGACCCGAGCTGAAGGGTTGGTTACGTCATCTGGCGGATCGCCCGGTGCTCCCGCGGCAGGCTGTGCACGCGCGCTTCATCGATGCCGATGGCAATGCCATCGATGACGGTGTTCTGTTGTATTTTCCGGCGCCCGGGTCCTTTACCGGAGAGGACGTCATCGAACTCCAGGGTCATGGCAACCCGGTGATTCTGGATATGTTGGTGCGGCGGGCGATCGAACTGGGTGCCCGGCCGGCGCGCCCCGGAGAATTCAGCGAGCGGGCATTTTTAAACGGCAAGCTGGATCTGGTCCAAGCCGAAGCCATTGCAGACTTGGTCGTGGCCGAGTCGGAGGCCGCCGTACGCGGGGCACTGCGCTCCCTGCAGGGAGAGTTTTCGCGGCAGGTGCATGCCATCGCCGGGCAGCTCGTTGATGTCCGCGTGCTCGTGGAAGCCGGGCTAGATTTTTCCGATCAGGATCTCGAATTCACCACGACCGGGCAGCTCCGCGACCGCTTGCTGGGGCTCGGTGACGAGGTTGACGAATTGATCGAGCAGGCGCGCGCCGGGGCTCGACTCCAGGAAGGATTCCACGTAGTCATCGCCGGGCGGCCCAACGCGGGAAAATCCAGCCTGTTGAACGCATTGTCCGGGCGAGACAGCGCCATCGTAACGGCGATTCCCGGCACCACGCGGGATCTGGTGAGAGACACCATAACCCTTGAAGGAATGAGTTTCCACCTGGCCGATACCGCGGGGTTTCGGAACAGCACCGACCCCATCGAACTGGAAGGTATGCGGCGCGCTCGCGAAGAGGCGATGCACGCCGACCTGGTGTTGCTGGTAGTGGAGTCCCTTGGGAACTGGCAGGAGGATGTCGATCAACTGCTCAACGGTGAATTTGCCGCGGCAGTGGCAGAAGGCCGGCTGTTGCTGGTGCTCAACAAGATCGACCTCTCCGGGATCACAGCTGGAGCTCATGATCGCAGCCCACTTACGATAGCCGTATCTACGGTCTCTGGCGCGGGCATGGCGGTATTGCGCGCAACGCTTTTTCAAATAGGCCATCCACGTCTGGGAACCGAGGGCCAATTCATGGCCCGGCGGAGGCATCTGGTTGCACTGGCGGAAACTCGGATGCGCGTGCAAACGGCGCTGGCGATGGTTGGCGGCTACCCTGCAGAACTGATTGCGGAAGAGCTTAGGTTGGCACAGCGGGAAGTCGATAGCATCACCGGAGCATTTACCAGCGACGACTTGCTCGGAGCGATCTTCTCCGAGTTTTGTGTCGGGAAATGAACGAACAGCGCCCCAAGGCCGCACGCGGTCGCTCAAGGTCCGAAACCCGGGACCGAAATTCGCGCTGAGGTCATAAAATCCAAAAACCGATACCGAGATTGCTGCCAAACCGCGGCGGCTGCCGAGTGCGGACAGGAAATGCACGGGGAATTCCAATTTTGTCCACAGAGTTATCAACAGAACGCCAGAGAAATAACGCTGCGCTATGCCTATGGCAATCTTGCGGCAGCACATTTGATTTTTAACCTACTGAAAATAAATAATTTTATTTTTGAAGATTTGCTCAGCCCAGCGTTTCCGTTGTGGATAAGCGCAGGCGCAACGACTACACTTTGCAGCACTAGCAGGTAGGCGACAAGCAACCACCATTGGCGGGGAAGGCGACATTGGGCGAAGCAATATGGCGGCAGTGTTTGGGGTACCTGCAGGACGAGCTTCCACCCCAGCAATTCGAAACCTGGATTCGGCCGCTCCGCGTCGAACAAGAGGCGGAACGGATCGTTCGCCTGCTTGCGCCCAATCGGTTCGTTCAGGATTGGGTGGCCGACAAATTCCTGCATCGCATTGGTGAGCTCTATCGCCAGCTTCACGGGGACCCAGGTCTTCAAATCGAGGTTTCGGCGAGAAGCGCTATGCCCGCATGGTCCACGAGAACGCAGAACTCGGAGGCTGGAATCCAGCCCCTGACCGGAAGGTCGTCGCTGCCGCCACCCTTGGGTGATGAAGGCGGCAAAGCCGTGATCAGACCCCAGGGCGCCGGCGCGGTTGTGAGTCGGGACCCGGAGCACCTCGAGAACAACCTAAACGAAAATTTTTTGTTCGAAACCTTCGTCGAGGGCAAGTCGAACCAGCTGGCGCTCGCCGCCGCGCGCCAAGTCGCACACAACCCTGGGGGCGCCTACAACCCACTGTTTGTATACGGCGGCGTTGGCTTGGGCAAAACTCATTTGATGCATGCAGTGGGTAATGCGCTGATTGCATCGCGCCCAAGTGCCCGGGTGGTGTATCTGCACTCGGAGAAATTCGTCGCCGACATGGTCAAGGCGCTCCAGCTCAATGCCATCAATGAATTCAAGCGTTATTACCGATCTGTCGACGCCCTGTTGATCGACGACATCCAATTTTTTGCCAAGAAGGATCGCTCACAGGAGGAGTTCTTCCACACCTTCAATGCCTTGTTGGAGGGCGGAAGGCAGATGATTCTCACCAGCGATCGCTATCCGAAGGAAATCGACGGGGTGGAAGAGAGGCTCAAGTCTCGTTTTGGATGGGGCTTGACCGTGGCGGTCGAACCTCCCGAACTGGAGACCAGGGTCGCAATTTTGATGCGAAAGGCGGAGCAGGCAGGGGTGATGCTCCCCAGCGAAGCGGCGTTTTTCATGGCACAGCGCATCCAAGCCAATGTGCGCGAACTGGAAGGTGCCCTGAAAAGGGTGGTCGCCAGTGCTCACTTCACAGGTCGCGCCATCAATGTGGAATTCGTGCGCGAAACCCTGCGCGATCTGTTGGCGTTACAGGACAAACTGGTCACCGCGGAGAATATCCAGCGCACCGTTGCCGAATACTACAAGATCAAATTTTCGGATTTGTTGTCCAAACGCCGCAGCCGGTCGGTGGCCCGCCCGCGTCAGGTGGCGATGTTTCTCACCAAGCAGTTGACTACCAAGAGCCTTCCGGAAATCGGTGAGGCCTTCGGGGGCCGAGATCACACCACGGTGCTGCACGCCTGCAAGACGATCAAGGTCCTCCAAAGTAGCTCCCATGACATGGCCGAAGATCTTAAAATTCTTACGCGGGCATTGAAAACTTGAGGCCACCCGGGCTCGTCGTCCACCTTTGCCAAAAGGCAATTTCAGAGGGAAGTGATGAAATTCACCGTTGCTCGAGAAGTGCTGCTCAAACCCCTGCAACTGGCTGCGGGAGTGGTCGAGCGGCGCCAGACATTACCGGTCCTCGGCAATGTCCTCGTCAGCCTGCAAGGGGGAGAACTGCGGGTTGCGGCTACCGATCTGGAGGTGGAAATTCGCGGGACGGTGCCGCTCCCGGAGGCGGGCGATCAGGGAGCCATCACCATTCCGGCACGCAAGCTGCTGGATATCTGCCGTGCCTTGCCGGAGGGGGCCGCCGTTTCGTTGGCTGCCGACACCGAGCACCGGATCAAAATACAGAGCGGGCGCAGCCGCTTTATGCTGTCCACGTTGCCCGCGGAAGAGTTTCCGGAAGTCGAGCGGGAAGTTGGGCAATTTAGCTTTTTCATCGACCAGGGGGCGCTCAAGCGCGTGCTTGAAGCGACCAGCTTCGCCATGGCGCAGCAGGACGTTCGCTACTACCTGAACGGCATGCTGTGGGAGATCACCTCGGGGCGGCTGAGGGTCGTGGCCACGGACGGGCATCGCTTGGCGCTGGCGAATGCGGCCGTCGAAGTGGCCCCGGAAAAACGCATACAAGCCATATTGCCGCGCAAAGGCATCAGTGAGTTGAACCGCCTGCTCGGCCAGGATGGTGAGATCAAGGTCACCATGGGAACCAACCATCTCAGCATCGAATGTCCCGACTATCGGTTTACCACCAAACTGGTGGATGGCGCCTATCCGGATTACGAGCGCGTCGTGCCCATCGGCGGAACAAAGGTGTTGGAAGGGGAGCGGGAGACCTTTCGGCAAGCATTTTCTCGAACCGCGATCCTGTCCAACGAAAAATATCGGGGTGTACGGCTGGAAATGGAATCCGGCAAGCTGGTTGTGGTCGCCAATAATCCAGATCAGGAGTCCGCCGAGGAAGAGGTTCCAGTCGCCTACAGTGGCGAGCGCCTGGAGGTGGGTTTCAATGTCGGTTATTTGCTCGATGTATTCAATGCCCTGTCGGGGAGCCGGGTACGCTTGGTGTTGTCCGATGCCAATAGCAGCGTGCTGCTGATGGATCCGGAGACCGAGCAAGCGCTCTATGTGATCATGCCCATGAGACTCTAGGAAGCGGGCCGGGTCCAAATCTTCGGAGATGTTCCTTCGCTGTCTCAAGCTTGCGGGAATTCGCAACCTCGCCACGCAAACGGTCGAGCCCGGAGCCGGCGTCAATTTGTTGGTAGGCGCCAATGGGGCTGGCAAAACCAGCCTGTTGGAGGCCATTTTCTTGCTGGCGCGAGGGCGGTCGTTTCGCGCCCAGGTTCTGGATACGGTAGTGTCTCGGGGTGCAACCAGCTGTTCCGTATACGGTGAGCTGGTAATCGATGGCCCTGGAGATACCGAGGTCATCCGGCGGTTGGGTGTTTCACGTGAAACCGGCGGTGGGTTTTGTTACCGGCTCGATGGCGCCACAGTCAATGCGGCGTCAACGCTGGCGGATACCCTGCCGCTGCTCTTGATAAACAGTGACAGCCTCGGTTTGCTGGGCGGTTCACCGAAAACCCGGCGGCATTTTTTGGACTGGGGACTGTTCCACACGCTACCCGAAACCCGCCAGCTATGGCGCCAGCACCTCAGGGCGCACCAGCAGCGCAATGCCCTGTTGCGCCGCGGTATCGGTGTGGATCGCCGGGAGTTGGATCTCTGGGACCGAAAATTTGCCGAAACCGGGGAGCTGATTACCATGATGCGCTGCGGGTATGCGGGCGAGATCGCGCCAGTAGCGGCGCGGTTTACCGAAGCACTTTCGCCAAGTCTGGGTAATTTGGAGCTGGGCTTTCAGGCCGGATGGGACCGGGACCAATCCTTGGCGGACGCATTAAAACTCCACAGGGACCGGGATATAATACTGCGCGCCACGCAATCCGGCCCACATCGGGCGGACCTGAAAATCAGGCTGAACGGGCGCTTGGCGACAGAATCGCTCTCTCGAGGGCAAAGCAAAGTGCTCGCCTTGGCGTTGCTGCTCGCCCAGGGAGCCCATTTTCTGCAGCGTCGGGGATGCCCCTGCCTGAATCTCATCGATGATCTGCCAGCCGAGCTGGATCAACGGCACCGGCGGCGCGTTGCTCAATTGATGGCCGAGATCGGGGGTCAGTCTTTTGTAACTGGTACGGACGTCGCCCAGATGGGCGCCGACTGGATGGATGTTTCCGCTGCCCCTGCCGTGAAGATGTTTCACGTGGAACAGGGCCGGTTTATCGAGAGCCTACCCTAGCTTTTGCTTACCAGGTTTGCCCACAGCAAAGAGAGTGCCCAGTGACCGCGATGAAGCATGACCAAGAACCGAGCAGGTACGACTCCTCGTCGATCAAGGTACTGAAAGGGCTCGACGCTGTTCGCAAGCGGCCGGGCATGTACATAGGCGATACCGACGACGGCACCGGTCTCCATCACATGGTATTCGAGGTGGTGGACAACGCCATCGACGAAGCCTTGGCCGGATACTGCACCGAGGTGAGTGTGGTCATCCACGCTGACGAATCGGTAACGGTGATCGACAATGGCCGAGGGATTCCGGTCGACGCGCACGAAGAGGGAGTGTCCGCGGCCGAAGTCATCATGACCGTGCTCCATGCGGGCGGCAAATTTGACGACAATAGCTACAAGGTGTCGGGGGGGCTCCATGGCGTTGGAGTGTCCGTGGTCAATGCCCTGTCAGAGAAGCTGCATCTGACCATCCGCCGCGGAGGAAAGGTTCACGAACAGATTTACCGCCACGGCGTCGCCGAGAAACCGCTGGCGGTGGTTGGGGACTGTACCGGCTCGGGGACCGAACTCCGATTTTGGCCATCTCCACAAACCTTCAGCAACATCGTTTTCCATTATGAGGTGCTCTGTAATCGTCTCCGCGAGCTGTCGTTCCTCAATTCCGGGGTCCGCATCCTGCTGAGCGATCAGCGCAGCGGCAAGCAGGAGGTATTTCAGTACGACGGCGGCTTGCGGGCCTTTGTCGAGTATCTCAACAATCATAAGACGCCCCTCAATCGCGTGGTTCACTTCAGTATTCAACGCGAAGACGGTATCGCCGTCGAGGTGGCGCTGCAATGGAACGATGGCTATCAGGAGACCATTCTCTGCTACACCAACAACATTCCCCAGCGGGACGGTGGCACGCATCTCGCGGGCTTCCGGGCGGCGCTGACCCGCACCCTCAATACCTACATGGAGCGGGAAGGTGTATTGGCCAAGGCCAAGATATCGCCCTCCGGGGACGATGCGCGAGAAGGCCTGACCGCCATTATCTCGGTCAAGGTTCCGGATCCGAAGTTTTCGTCGCAGACCAAGGACAAGTTGGTCAGCTCCGAGGTCAAGGCCGCGGTAGAGCAGGAGATGGCCAAGGCTTTCGGCGACTATCTGCTGGAAAACCCCGCGGAGGCCAGGGCGATCGTCGGCAAGATCATAGATGCAGCGCGGGCGCGGGAGGCCGCACGCAAGGCCCGGGAGATGACCCGGCGTAAAGGGGCCTTGGACTTGGCGGGGCTACCGGGAAAACTCGCCGACTGCCAGGAAAAGGATCCATCCCATTCCGAGCTGTTTCTGGTGGAGGGCGACTCCGCCGGTGGTTCGGCCAAACAGGGCCGGGACCGACGCACCCAGGCCATCCTGCCGCTGAAAGGGAAGATCCTGAACGTCGAAAAAGCGCGATTCGACAAGATGTTGTCAAGCGCCGAGGTAGGCACGCTCATTACGGCGCTAGGCTGCGGCATTGGTCCCGGCGAGTTCAACCCGGATAGACTTCGCTATCACACCATCGTGATCATGACCGATGCGGACGTCGATGGGTCGCACATTCGAACTCTGTTGTTGACGTTCTTTTTTCGGCAGATGCGGGAGTTGGTAGAGCGCGGGCATCTGTTCATCGCGCAGCCGCCGCTCTACAAGATCAGCAAGGGCAAACAGGAGCAGTATCTGAAGGACGACCAGGCACTGGAGGATTTCCTCACTCGTGCTGCCGTCACCGATGCCAGCCTGCATCTCCGCCACGACCTTCCGAGCTTGCGTGCCGAGGCGCTGGAGGCTTTGGTCATGGAGCATCGCAGGTTGATGGCGGTGGTCGAGCGCATCGCGCGCGCCTATCCCCGCGATCTGGTGCTGGCAATGGCCGAGGCCAGCGCTCTGCCGGTCGGGGACTTGGGCCGTGCCGATGCCGTGGACCACTGGGTGGATGAATTGCGCCAACTGCTCGGCAGATTGACCGACGGGCAGCGTTATCGCCTCGGCGTCTATCGGGATCCGGAGCGCTCGATATTCCTGCCGAGTTGTGAGCAGCAAGTCCATGGCGTCGAGAATCGCTATGTGGTCACTCCGGACTTTCTCGACTCCAGTGAGTATCAGGCCTTGACCACCCGGGGCCAACAGTTCAAGGGGTTGGTGGGGCCTGGTGCCCATGTGAAGCGCGGCGAACGCAGCGCGGAAATCACCGACTTCGCTAGCGCTCTGGGGTGGCTGATGCAGGAGGCGCGGCGGGGTTATAGCGTGCAGCGTTACAAGGGATTGGGCGAAATGAATCCCGAACAGTTGTGGGAAACCACCATGAACCCGGAGACCAGGCGCCTCCTGAAGGTGACCGTGGAAGATGCCATCGCCGCCGACCAGATGTTCAATACTTTGATGGGTGACGTGGTCGAGCCGCGGCGGGCCTTCATCGAAGCCAACGCCCTGGCGGTCGCCAACCTGGACGTTTGAGGTATTGGGCTGCGGTGCGCGATCTCCCCGGAGCAGGTTCCGGGCCGCAGCTGTCATGGCAGCGCCACGGAACCAAGTTGTTGCTCGCAGATCCGATGCCTACCCCATCATTTGTTCCAGAATAACCCGTCGGTTTTACGCCGACCGTTGTTCTTGCGCCTGTCCTCGCGATCCGGTTCAAACCGAATTTCCTGCCGGCGATCCGCGACCTTGCGCCGCTGATCGCGTCGGCGCTCCGGTCCTTTGTAGGTTTCGTCCATGTCTGGATTGATTCCGAGGGTTGAACAAGCGGTTGATCATAGCACTCCAACAACCGGCCGAATCAGCCGGCCAAGCGGCGGGATGTGCCTTCCATCCACTCGGTGACCTGTTCGGTGATTGCTTTGGCGTCCCGCCCCTGGGTGATCAGAGGTGGGCCAAACACGACTGTGATGGTACCGGGGTATTTGATCAGTCTGTGGGCAGGCCAGCAGTGTCCGGCGTTGTGGCAGATGGGCACCAACGGGACTTTGGCGGCGACGGCAAGGGCTGCGCCACTGCGATTGAACTTCACCGGCGCGTTGCCAGGCGCCACGCGGGTTCCCTCTGGATACACCAGCACGTTCATGCCGGCCGCCAGCCGTTCCTTGCCCTGCTGCATGACCTGCCGCAAGGCCTCCCGGGGGTTGTCGCGGTCGATGGCGATCGGCGCCACCATCGCCAACCCCCAGCCGAAGAACGGAATTCGCAACAGTTCCCGCTTGAGGATGGTGCTGACCGGCCGCAACCTTCGCTGCAGATAGTAGGTTTCCCAACTGGACTGATGCTTGCTCAGCGCCACGAACGGCCGCGGCGGCAGATGTTCGATTCCTTCGACCCGCACCCGAACCCCGCAACAGAGGCGTAGCCATGATACGACCAACGCATTGGCGGTGGTCGCCAGGCTTTGCCGGGGCCCCTGCGGCAGGGCCAGTCCCACCGTGAAGGTCAACGACGAAAAGGCCACCACAATGGGTATATAACCAATGTAGAAGGCAATCGACCGAAACACCAACCATATTTTCATAGCTGCGGACCAGCGAATGCGTCCGCAACGGCCGCCAAGTCGTCATACACGGGTAGGTCGCGCAACGCCGCGGCGGCCAATCGCATTTCGGTGGCCCGGCCGTTGCCGGTGCGCACCAGCACCGGCAGACAGCCCGCGGCCCGCGCCGCCTCAAGGTCGCGCAGACTGTCGCCTACCGCCGGCTGGCCGCGGAGGTCGATGGCAAAGCGGCGGGCGATGGCGTCGAGCAGCCCGGTTCTAGGCTTGCGGCAACGGCAATCCGCTTCCGGAGCATGGGGGCAATAAAAAATGCCGTCGACGACGCCGCCGGCGCGGACCACTTGGCGGCAGAGCTCGGCATGCATGGCGTGGAGGTCCTCGGACCGGATCAACCCTCTACCACCGCCGGATTGATTGGTTGCTATCGCCACCCGATAGCCGGCGCGTGACAGCCTGGCGATAGCGGCGATGCTCCCCGGCAGCGGCTGCCATTCCGCGAGCGATTTGACGTAGTCCGGAGCGTCGCGGTTGATGACGCCGTCGCGGTCCAGGATCACCCATCGGTTCACGGCGTGCCGACTCGAGAGGCAAGTTGGGAAAGATCGGCGACAAGGGAAAAAAGCTCCCGCAGTTGCGCCAGCAGGGCCACCCGATTGCGCCGCAATCCGGAATCCTCCGCGATCACCAGCACCTCGGTGAAGAAGCGCTCCACGGGGCTCCGCAGGTTGCCGAGCGCCCGCAGCGCGGCGGGATAATCGTGTCGTGCGACATGGTCTCGAACCTCGCCGCTGCGAGAACACATCGCCTCCCAAAGCTCCTGTTCGGCTGCGACGACGAAACGTTGGGGATCGACGCGCCCGTCGACCGCTCCTTGCTGCTGCAAGAGGTTGGCGATGCGCTTGTCGGTGGCAATCAGGCTGGCGGCGTCCGGATCCCGGGCAAAGCCATGAACCGCGACCATGCGCCGCCAGAAATCCAGGGGGCTGGGGACGCCAAGTCCGGCGATCGCGAGAAAGGACTCTGCGGGGATGCCCTGTTCCTCGCCGAGACCGCGCAGGCGCCCGAGCAGGTAGTCGAACACGTTGCGCGCTGTGGTTTCCGGTTGAGCGCAGCCTGGCTGCAGCCCGGCGGCCTCGGCCAGCAGGTCGAGCAAATCCAGATCGAGGTTGCGCTCGATGAGGGTACGCAGTACGCCGATGCTGGCGCGGCGCAGCCCGAAGGGGTCGCGGGATCCGGTGGGTTCCTCGCCGATGCTGAAGATCCCGGCCAGGGTATCGAGACGATCGGCCAAGGCCAGCGCAATTCCCACCGGGGTTGCCGGCAGGTCATCGCCGGCGTGGCGCGGCAGGTACTGTTCGAACAGGGCGGCGGCAACCGCTTCGGATTCGCCGTCATGGCGGGCGTAATAGCGCCCCATGGTGCCCTGCAACTCGCCGAACTCGCCGACCATGGCGCTGACCAGGTCGGATTTCGACAGCTCGGCGGCGCGCACCGCCGGTGCAGGATCGGCGCCCACCAGGGGCGCCAGGCGTGCCGCAAGCCTGGCCATGCGTTCGGTCTTGTCGAACAGCGAGCCTAGCTGCTGTTGGTAGACGATGGTGCGCAGTCGGTTGCGATGGGCAGCGAGGCTGGTCTTGAGATCGGTGTTATAGAAGAAGGAAGCATCGGCAAAGCGGGGCCGGATCACCCGTTCGTTACCGGCGATCACCAACTCCGGCTGGCGGCTCTCGATATTGGCGACGGCGATGAACAGCGGCAGCAGCGCGCCGTCGGCGGCAGCCACGGGAAAGTATTTCTGGTGACTCTGCATCGAGCTGATCAGGGCCTCGCGTGGCACCGCCAGAAAGTGCTCGTCGAAGCGCCCGAGCAGGGGCACCGGCCATTCGTTGAGCGCCGTCACCTCGTCGAGCAGATCGGCATCGATCAGCGCCCTGCCCCCGGCCCTGGCGGCCAGGGCCTGAGCGCGTTCGCGAATGGCCTCCCGGCGCACCGCGAAATCGGCCATCACGAAGGCATCGCGCAGTTGATCTTCATAGCTTTCCGGCGAAGTAAGCGTTAACTCTGCAGGGGCGTGAACGCGGTGCCCACGGGTGGTACGGCCACTGCGCACGCCGAGGATCTCGGCGGTGACGACCTCGGTACCGAACAGCAGCACCACCCAGTGGATCGGGCGTACGAATTCGACCCGACTGGCGCCCCAGCGCATCCGCCGTGGGATCGGCAGTGCGTGCAATGCCTTGGCGACCAGTTCGGGGAGCAGCTCTGCCGTGCTGGCGCCGGGACGGAGTTCGCGAAAACAGAGCCTTGGACCCTTGTCGGTGGCTACCTGCTCGAGCTGCGCCGGATCCTCGAGGCCACAGCTGCGGGCAAACCCCAGCGCGGCTGGTGTGGGTTTGCCATCCGCGTCGAAGCCAGCGCTGACGGTGGGGCCGAGTCGCTCCAAGTGTGCTTCTGGCTGGCGTTCGGCCAGCTCATCGATGCGCACCGCGAGCCGCCGGGGCGTGGCGAACCCACGCAGCCCGCCGTGCTCGAGGCGGGCCTCGGCCAGGCCGTCCCGGAGTTCCGAGACCAAGGCTTCGCTCAACCTGGTAAGCGCCTTGGGCGGCAGTTCTTCGGTGCCGATCTCGATTAGCAGCGGGCGGGTCATGTCCGTGCTCCCGCGGCCTGTTCGCGCACCGCTGCGGCCAGGGCCGGCGGCGCCAGGGGAAAACCGAGCGCAAGCCGCGAATCGAAGTAGGCTTTGGCCACGGCCCGCGCCAGGGTGCGGACGCGCAGGATATAGGCCTGTCGTTCGGTGACCGAGATGGCGCGGCGGGCGTCGAGCAGGTTGAAGGCGTGGGAGGCCTTCATCACCATCTCGTAGGCGGGCAATGCCAGGCCGAGCCCGACCAGGCGCTGGCTTTCGCGTTCGTAGTGCCCGAAGCTCTCGGTCAGGAAGCCGACGTCGGCCTGTTCGAAGTTGAAGTGAGACATCTCCACCTCGTTTTGGTGGAAGACGTCGCCGTAGGTCACCGCGGTGCCATCCGGACCGCGGGTCCAGACCAAGTCGAAAATGCTGTCCACCTTCTGCAGGTACAGGGCCAGTCGCTCCAGGCCATAGGTGATCTCGCCGGTCACCGGATAGCACTCCAAGCCGCCAACCTGCTGGAAGTAGGTGAACTGGGTGACCTCCATGCCGTTGAGCCAGACCTCCCAGCCCAGGCCCCAGGCGCCGAGGGTGGGCGACTCCCAGTTGTCCTCGACGAAGCGGACGTCGTGGATCGCGGGATCGAAACCCAGCTCCTGGAGCGACGCCAAGTACAGCTCCTGGATATTGATCGGGGAGGGTTTCAGCACCACCTGAAATTGATAATAGTGCTGGAGGCGGTTGGGGTTTTCGCCGTAGCGCCCGTCGGTCGGCCGCCGGCAGGGTTGTACATAGGCGCTGTTCCAGGTCTCCGGTCCAACCGCGCGCAGAAAGGTCGCCGGGTGAAAGGTCCCGGCGCCCACTTCCAGGTCCAGAGGCTGCAGGATCACACAACCCTGGCGGGACCAGTAGTCCTGGAGCGCGCGGATGAGGCCCTGAAAAGTGGTGAGATCGGCTGCGGTCACGGGGCCATCCCCTGTTGGCGAGCCGGCGATTATATCGGGCGGCTGTTCCCAGTGACGAGGGTGCCGGGCCAATGCCAAGCGGGTCGCGCCAATTTCGCTGCCATGTACCCGCCATGGAGCGGCAAGCTGGCAAGGCAGGCTGACTTCAAATTGTCATATTTCATTCATAGTCTGGTCATCCCCGCTTTCTAGGATCGCGCTGCCCAACCCTTCGCACAGGAGTTCCGCATAGTGAAAGCACTCTTCAGAAACAGAATTTGCAGCCTTGGCGTCGGCGCAGCGCTGGCGCTGACCGCAGTGCAGGTCGCGGCCCAATCCCGGGACTACGTCACCATCGTCGGATCGTCCACGGTCTATCCTTTTGCTACCGTGGTGGCCGAGCGCTTCGGCCGCGCCAGCGGCGCGCCCACGCCCAAGGTGGAGTCCACCGGGACGGGTGGCGGCATGAAACTGTTCTGTGCCGGTGTGGGCACCACCCACCCCGACATGACCGGCGCCTCGCGGCAGATCAAGAAGTCTGAATTCGAGCAATGCCAAGCCAATGGTGTCAAGGACATCATCGAAATCCAGATCGGTTTCGACGGCATCGTGGTCGCCAACTCCAAGAAGGCGCCGCAGCTGAACCTGTCCACCAAGGACATTTTCCTGGCGCTGGCCAAGCAGGTTCCGGATGGGAATTCCGAGAAATTGATCCCCAACCCCTACAAGACCTGGAAGGAGGTCAATCCCGCGTTGCCCGATGACAAGATCGAGGTGCTGGGACCGCCTCCGACTTCGGGCACCCGGGATGCCTTCGCCGAACTGGCCATGGAGGCGGGGTGCAAATCCTTTGCCTGGATCAAGGCGATCAAAGATCAGAACGAAGAGCAGTTCAAGGGCATCTGCCATGCCCTGCGCGAGGACGGACACTACGTCGAGGCCGGCGAAAACGACAATCTGATCGTGCAGAAACTGGTCGCCAATCCCAAGGCGCTCGGCGTGTTCGGCTTCAGCTTCCTGGAGCAGAACAGCGACAAGGTCCAAGGGTCGGTCGTGAACGACGTTGCGCCCACCTTCGAAACCATCGCCGACAAATCCTACCCGGTGTCCCGGCCGATCTTCCTCTACGTCAAAAAAGCGCACATCGGCGTAGTGCCGAACATCGAGGGCTATCTGGCCGAATTGACCAGCGAAAAGGCCTGGGGTGACGACGGTTATCTGACCGACAAAGGGATGATCCCGATGCCGGCGCCGATGCGCAAACAGGTGGCCGCCATTGTTGCCGGCCAAGTAGCAATGAAAGGCGATGGGTTGAAGTAACCCGCATCCTGTCGGTGTCGAGGCCCGGCCGCTTGGCCGGGCCTTCGCCATCCCCGGCAGACAGAGGCCCGAGAAATGTCCCCGGTCAATCTGGTCATCACCTTGCTGCTACTGAGTACCCTTGCCTATTATCTGGGGCAGGGCCGTGCCCTGGCGCTGGCGCGTCCGCTGGGAGGGATCCGCCACCTGCATTCGCTGCCGCTGTACTACGGGATGCGTAGTGCGCTGTGGTGTGGTCTCCCGGCTCTCGCCCTGGTGGTGCTGTGGCTGGTGTTCGATGATCCCCTGACCCGATGGTTGGCGCTGGCCTCGATGCCGCCCGAAGCCGTACCGGGCGGCGCCGCCGAACGCAGCCTGTTGCTCAGTACCATCGTCAATGTCGCCAGCGGCGCATTGGCTGGCGACGGACAACCGGCGGCAGTGGTGGCTGCCGCACACCGCTATCAGGAGGTGCGCGCTACCGGACAACACCTGATCGCGGGTCTGGCGATCGCCTCGGCACTCGGTGGTCTGGCCTGGGGCGTGCGCCGCATGTCGCCACAGCTGCGTGCCCGCCAGGAGGTGGAGGCCGTGTTTCGCTGGGCGCTGCTGGCCAGTGCCAGTATCGCCATCTTCACCACCTTGGGCATTCTGCTGTCGGTGCTGTTCGAATCCATGCGGTTTTTCGACGCAGTCCCGGCCAGCGACTTTCTATTCGGCCTGGAGTGGAGCCCACAGACGGCAATCCGTGCTGACCAGGTGGGCAGTTCCGCGGCGTTCGGTGCCGTGCCCCTGTTCGTGGGCACGCTACTCATCTCTGCCATAGCCCTGCTCGTGGCGGTGCCGGTGGGTCTGATGTCGGCGATCTACCTGGGCGAGTATGCGAGCGCCCGCGTGCGCGATATTGCCAAGCCTTTGCTGGAAATCCTGGCCGGCGTGCCCACGGTGGTCTATGGTTTCTTCGCGGCACTGACCGTTGCCCCCCTCATCCGCGACCTGGGCGAGCGATTCGGCCTCTCGGTCTCCTCGGAAAGCGCGCTGGCCGCCGGCCTGGTGATGGGGGTGATGATCATCCCGTTCGTGTCCTCTCTCGCCGACGACGTCATCACCGCGGTGCCCCGCAGCCTGCGTGACGGCTCCCTGGCGATGGGCGCAACGCGCGCCGAAACCATCAAGAAAGTCATCATTCCCGCGGCCCTGCCGGGCATCGTGGGTGGCATCCTGCTTGCTGCGTCGCGTGCCATCGGCGAGACCATGATCGTGGTGATGGCCGCCGGCCTCGCGGCCAATCTGACGGTCAATCCGCTCGAAGCGGTGACCACCATCACGGTCCAGATCGTCACCCTCCTGGTCGGCGACCAGGAATTCGACAGTCCGAAGACCCTGGCGGCGTTCGCGCTGGGCCTGATGTTGTTCGTCACCACGCTGCTGCTCAACGTGATCGCACTGCGGGTGGTGAAAAAGTATCGAGAGCGCTATGACTGAGCCCGGCAAGAACACCACAGAAGTCATTCGCTCCAGCCTGGCACGCCGCCATCGCGCCGAGCGACGCTTTCGCGCCTACGGCATCACGGCGGTGTCCTTTGCGGTGCTGTCCGTGGTGGTGTTGCTCGCCGATATCGTCGCCAAGGGCCACGGCGCCTTCCAGCAGACCTACCTGCGCTTGCCCGTCACCTTCGATGGCACACTGCTGGGCGTGACCGACGCCGCCGATGCACGTCAGGTGGAACGCGGCGATTTCCAGGCGTTGATTCGCGCCGCGGTGCAGCGTCGGCTGGGCGAGCCGGCCAGTCGCGCCGAGCTTCGCGAACAGGTCGCGCTGGTGAGTAATGGTGCGGCCTACCAGTTGATGGCGCGGTTGCGCGCCGATCCAGGGCTCCTCGGGGCCAGCGAGACCCTGTGGCTGGCGGCGGACGACGACATCGACACCTGGTTCAAGACCCGTGGCGGCGAGGAATTCACCGGGCGGATCAGCGAGCGGCAAATCGGCTGGATGAATGATCTCGCCGAGCGCGGGGACGCGGAGCTCCGCTTCAACCGCACCTTCTTCACAAGCGGCGATTCCCGCGAACCCGAACAGGCGGGAATCGGCGGCGCGGTCATGGGAACCCTGCTCACGCTGGTTGTGACCCTACTGTTGTCGTTTCCGCTGGGGGTAGCGGCGGCGATCTACTTGGAAGAGTTCGCGCCTCAGAACCGCTGGACGGATTTCATCGAGGTCAACATCAACAACCTCGCCGCCGTGCCCTCGATCATCTTCGGCCTGCTGGGGCTTGCGGTGTTCATCAATTTCTTCGAGGTCCCGCGCTCGGCCCCCGTGCTTGGCGGCCTGGTGCTCACATTGATGACGCTGCCTACCATCATTATTTCCAGCCGCGCCGCCATCAAGGCCGTGCCGCCGTCCATTCGGGAGGCAGCGCTGGGGGTGGGCGCTTCCAAGATGCAGATGGTGCTGGGGCATGTGTTGCCACTGGCAATGCCGGGCATGCTCACCGGTGCCATCATTGGTATGGCGCAGGCGCTGGGTGAGACCGCGCCCTTGCTGATGATCGGCATGGTGGCATTCATCGTGGATATTCCCAGAGGTTTTACCGAGCCGGCCACCGTATTGCCGGTTCAGATCTTTCTCTGGGCCGATAGTCCGGAGCGCGCTTTTGTCGAGAAGACCTCCGGTGCCATCATGGTGCTTCTGGCTTTTCTCGTGGTGATGAACGGCTTGGCCGTGCTGTTGCGCAAGCGGCTCGAGCGACGCTGGTAAGTGGAGGATGGCCACATGGCTACAGCAGTACTGGATCCCGCCGCGGGCGCGGTGCGGATGAAGCCCGACAATCCGGTTGCCGCGCTCGATCAGGTGCTCGGGCAGGGTACCGTGGGCAAACCCTTCGTGGACGAACCCAAGGTGCGCACCCGCGGCGTCGACGTGTTCTATGGCGATGCCCAGGCCATCTACGATGTCAGCCTGGACATCGGCCGTCACCAGGTGATTGCCATGATCGGCCCGTCCGGCTGCGGCAAATCCACCTTCCTGCGCGCGCTCAACCGCATGAACGACACCATTCCCGGGTGCCGCGTCACCGGCGAATTGCTGCTCGATGACGAAGATATCTACAGCAACAAGATGGACCCGGTGGCGCTGCGCGCCCGGGTGGGCATGGTGTTCCAAAAGCCCAACCCCTTTCCCAAGAGCATCTACGACAACGTCGCCTACGGTGCCAAGCTCCACGGCCTGGCGAGCCGGCGCATCGAATTCGACGACATCGTGGAGACCAGCCTGCGCAAGGCGGGGCTCTGGGAGGAAGTGAAGGATCGCCTCCAGCAGCCGGGTACCGGGCTGTCGGGGGGGCAGCAGCAGCGCCTGTGCATTGCCCGCGCCATTGCCATCAACCCGGAGGTGATCCTGATGGACGAGCCTTGCTCGGCACTGGACCCGATCGCCACCGCGCGCATCGAGGAGTTGATCGCTGAACTGGCCGAAAACTATACCATTGCCATCGTCACCCACTCGATGCAGCAGGCGGCCCGCGTCTCCCACCGCACCGCCTATTTCCACCTGGGCAAGCTGATCGAGGTAAACGATACCGAAACGGTATTCACCTCGCCGGAACACGAATTGACCGAAGCCTATATTACTGGCCGCTTCGGCTGAGGATGCACGGCATGGAAAAGATCACGCTGGATCAGCACATCTCGCGGCAATTCAACACCGATCTCGAGCATTTGAAGACCCAGACGCTGGCCATGGGCGGACTGGTGGAGCAGCAGCTCCAAGATGCCATGCGCGCCCTCGAAACCGGCGACAGCGAACTCGCGCTCGCGGTGCTCGAAACCGAAAAGCAGATCGATGCCATGGAACGCGACATCGATGAAGCCTGTACCACGGTCATCGCCCGGCGCCAGCCGGCGGCCACCGACCTGCGCATGATCCTGGCGGTGAGCCGCTCGGTGCGGGACCTCGAGCGGGTCGGCGACGAGGCCCAGCGCATCGCCAAGATGGCCATCGGGCTCAGCGAAGAAGGCGGGTCGCCGCGGGGGTACGTCGAGGCGCGCCACATCGCCAACGGGGTGCGCGAATTGCTGCGCGGCTGTCTGGATGCCTTCACTCGCTTCGATGCCCAGGCGGCGCGCGAGACCATGACCAAGGACAAGCAGATCGACCTCGACTACCGCTCCGCAGTGCGCGAACTCATCACTTACATGATGGAAGATCCGCGCAGCATCTCGCGGGTGATGAACGTGCTCTGGACACTGCGCGCGCTCGAGCGCATCGGCGATCATGCAAAGAACATCTGCGAGCACATCGTGTTCCTGGTGGAGGGCAAGGACATCCGCCACGTCCATCCCGAAGACTGACTGTGCGCCAGGGCGTGGTGCTCAGCGTCGCCCGCCGAGGCGCTCCCGAGCCTTCTGCCCGACGGGACCGGCGTCGTTGGCCGCCTCCCGATAATAAGCCTCGGCCTGGCTGGTAGCGCCGCCGGCCAGGGCGATTTCCCCGAGATAGAAGCTGGCCAGGGGCGTCGGCAGCAACTGGCGGCTGCGCTCCAGATCCGGCTTCGCCGCCGCATACTGATGGCGTTCGAAATAGAGCGCGCCGCGTGCCAGATAGTGTCGAAAATAGCCCGGGTTGCGGTCGATGGCGCTGGAAAAGGCATCTTCGGCGTTGTCCCATTCGTCCAGCATCGCCCAGGCGTGGCCACGCAGCTCCCAGAAGCGGCCGCCGTTGGGTTGGATCTTGAGCGCCGTGTCCAGGTGGCGGATGGCGGTTCGCGGGTCCTTTTTCTCCAGTGCGGCCATGGCTTTCTTTTCCGCCTCGTAGGCCGGTGCGTCCTTGCGCAGCTGTGCGGTGGCGCGCCGATAGGCCTCGGCGTTGCGCACTCCGCCCGCGCCGAGGCGGCTGGCGGTGGCGCGGTTGGCCTCGACCCGTGCCGGTGACGGCGGGTGGCTGGCGAACAGGCCGCTGAAAAAATCGGCCTGCCGGCCCTCCGACAGCTTGACGAAGGTCTGCTGCACCGACACCGCGGCTTGCGGATCGTAGCCGGCGCGCACCATGTATTCCATGCCGTAGTGGTCGGATTCCAGTTCGGCCTCGCGGCTGTAGCGCGCCATCCAGGCGGCAGCGCCCAATTGCGCCGCGGCGCCGCCCAAGTTGCCGTAACCGCTCTGCTGGCTGACGAGGCCCGCGATCTGGGCACCCAGGTTGATCAGCGAGCCCTTGCTCATCTGGGAGGCGCTGTGCCGGGCGGCGGCGTGGACGATCTCGTGGCCGACCACCGAGGCCAGCTCGGCCTCGTCCTGGAGATAGAGCAGCAGGCCGCTGTTGACGGCGATCTTGCCGCCGGGCAGCGCCCAGGCATTGGGCACCGGGTTGTCGAGCACCACGAATTCGTAGGGCAGGCGGCGATCGCTGACCGCGGCGAGCTTGTCGCCCACGGCGCGCACATAGTCCTGCAGCGCGGGGTCCAGGTAATAGCGGCCGCCCTGGGATTGCTGGGCGGGCTCGTACTGCTCCTCGCCGATTTGAATCTCCTGGCGATCGGAGACCAGGGACAGCTGCTGTTGGCCGGTCACCGGGTTGACGGCGCAGCCGCCGGGCAGGGCGAGGGACAGGAGCAGGGTGAGGATGCGCGCTGATTTCACGGCGTTGGGTCCCGGTGGGTGGCTATAATGACCGTCGCCCGGGACGCCCGGTTCCCGGGGCGATCATTGTAGCGGGCCGCGGTCGCCGCGGTGCTTTCCGCTGCCCCACCTGGCGTGGACATGCCCCGACCCTTTTCCCAAGCCTGCGAGAACAACCGCGCGCCGATTCTGACGGTATTGGCGCGCGTCTTCGCCACGCGCCGGCGGGTGCTCGAAATCGGCAGCGGCACCGGCCAGCACGCCGTGTATTTCGCACCCCGCCTGCCTCATCTGATCTGGCAGCCCAGCGATCTGCCCGAGCACCTGCCCGGTATCGGCGCCTGGCTGGCGGCCTGCCCGGCCGCCAATTTGCGCCCGCCGATCGCGCTGGACGTGACCGCCCCGGACTGGGGAGTGGCCGAGGTGGATGCAGTGTTCAGCGCCAATACCCTGCACATCATGCCCTGGGCGGCGGTCGCTGCCTGCTTCGCCAGGCTGCCGAAGGTGCTCGCACCCGGCGGGGTGCTGGCGATCTACGGCCCCTTCAATTACGGCGGCGCCTACACCGCGGCGAGCAATGCCCGTTTCGATGCCTGGCTGCGGGAGCGTGGCGCCCACCAGGGCATTCGCGACTTCGAGGCCGTGGCGGCGCTGGCCACGGAGGCAGGCTTGGCGCTGCTCGAGGATAACGCCCTGCCGGCCCACAACCGGTTGCTGGTCTGGCTCCGGAGCTGAGCGGACTTCAGTCGCCGTCCGCCGTCCGGTAGGGCAGCAGGCTGCGGGCTTCCTCGACATAGCGCTGGATGTGGGCGCGCTCCCGCACCAGGAAATCGGCGATGGCGACGGCAAATCGCCGCTCCCGGATCCAGTGCAGCGACCAGGTCTCCACCGGCTCGAAACCGCGCGCGATCTTGTGTTCGCCCTGGGCGCCGGCGTCGAACCAGCGCAGTCCGCGGCGGATGGCGAAGTCGATGCCCTGGTAGTAGCAGAGCTCGAAGTGCAGGCATTCGTAGTCGCGCAGGCTGCCCCAGTAGCGGCCGTAGAGACGCTCCCGATCGTGTAGGTAGAGCGCTGCCGCCACCGGCTCGCTGCCGGCGTAGGCCAGTGCCAGGGCGATCTGCGCGCCCAGGGTGGCGCCGATGCGGGCGAAGAAGTCGCGGGTGAGATAGCCGCCGGTGCCGCTGCGCTTGCGATAGGTGCTCTGGTACATGCGGTAGAAAAAGTCCCACTGCCCGGCACCCAGGGCAGTGCCGGGCAACATCTCCACCCGCAGGCCCTGGGCCGGGATGCGGGCGCGTTCGCGCCGCACCATCTTGCGCTTGCGCGCGGTGAAGGTGTCGAGGAAGTCGTCGAAGTCGCGATAGCCGCGGTTGGACCAGTGGAACTGCACCCCGACGCGCTCCAGCAGGCCGAGCCCCGCGAACCGGGCCCGGGTGTCGGCGTCCGGAAACAGCAGGTGCCAGCTACCGGCCCCGGCGGCGGCCGCAGTCTCCCGCACCGCGTCGAACAGCGCCGCTCCGCAGTCCGGATCCGGGGCGCCATCGGGCGCGCGCAGCCGCGGCCCAGTGACCGGGGAGAAGGGGATGGCGGTGACCAGCTTGGGGTAGTAGGCGAGGCCGTTGCGGTGGTAGGCGTCCGCCCAGGCCCAGTCGAACACGTACTCGCCGTAGGAGTGGGTCTTCATATACAGGGGCATGAAGGGCCGCCCGCGCTGTGCCGCCAGGTGGTGCGGCGTCCAGCCGGTCGCCGCCGTGACGCTGCCGCTGTCTTCCAGGGCGGTCAGAAATTCCGCGGCGAGGAAGGGGTAGTCGGCCATGGAGGCTCCGCGGTCAATGCGCGGCCGCGGCGGGCTCGAACAGGCAACGGAAGCTGCTGCCCTTGCCCGGCGTGCTGCGGATTTCCAGCCGGCCGCCGTTGCGCAGCAGTGAGTGCTTGACGATGGCCAGCCCGAGCCCGGTGCCCCCCGAGCTGCTGGCGCGGCTGTTCTCGACGCGGTAGAAGCGTTCGGTGAGACGCGGCAGGTGGCGGGCATCGATGCCGATGCCGTCGTCCGCCACCTCGACCCAGGTGCCGCCGTCGGTGCTGCCGGCCCGCACCTGCACCGCACAGCCTTGGGGATTGTGGCGGACCGCGTTGTACACCAGGTTGGCGAAGGCACTGTGCAGCTCGCGGGCGACACCCTCCACCGCCAGCTCCGGCGGGCACTCCAGGGTGATGTGGTGGTGGCCGCCGCTGAGCGCGCGGGCACTGTCGACGATGGCGGCGAGCAGCGGCTGCAGGGGCACCGGCTCGGTGTAGGCGGGCAGCGGCGTCGACTCCAGCCGCGACAGAGTGACCAGATCCTCGGTCAAGAGCGTCAGGCGCCTGGTCTGTTCGCTCATCTGGGTGATCGCCTGCTGCCAGGCCGGCGGCTGGTTTTCGGCACCGTCGCGCAGGGTTTCCAGGTAGCCGGTGAGCACTGTGCGGGGGGTGCGCAGCTCGTGGGAGATGTTGGCGACGAACTCCGTGCGTACCCGCTCGAGTTGGCGCAACCGGGTGATGTCCTGCACCACCAGCGCGACCTCGTTGGCGCCGAAGTGGGTGGCGCTGAACTGGAGCAGTCGCCCCGGCTGGTTGGGCGCCTCGATCTCCACCGGCTCGGCGAAGCGGCCGGTGCGGATGAAGGCGACGAACGCCGGGGTGCGCACCAGGTTGATGATCGGCGCGCCCTCGTCGCGGCGCTGCAGGCCGAGCAGCCGGGCGGCTGCCGGGTTCCACCACTCCAGGGTGCGTTCCCCGTCCAGAATCAGGATGCCCTCGTCGAGGGCGTCGGTGATGCGGCGGATGCGGGTGACCAGGTTGAGATGGTCCTGGCGATAGCGGGTGATGCGCTGGCGCAGCCGATAGAGCTGGTCGGAGATCTCGCCCCATACCCCGGAGGCCGGCGGCGGATAGTCGCGTCCGCCCTGCTCCAGCCACCGGTTGAGGCGGTGGATGCGGTGCAGGGTCCAGAGCATGTACAGGGAACCGCCGGTGATCAGGGTGGCCAGGATGTAGCCGTTGAAAAAGCCGGCGATCAGCAGCAGCAGCGCCAGGACGGCGATGCGTTGCAATTCACTGCGCAGGCCCTGGGTCAGCATCGCTGTGCCTTCAGGACTCGGCCAACTTTTCCGAGAACCGGTAGCCAGCGCCACGCACCGTCTGCACCAGGCGGTCGTGGTCGCCGAGCGCCTTGCGCAGGCGGCGGATGTGCACGTCGACGGTGCGCTCGTCCATGTAGACGTTGCCGCCCCAGACGTGGTTGAGGATCTGGTCGCGGGAGTAGACCCGGTCCTGGTGAGTCAGAAAGAAGCCCAGCAGCCGGAATTCGGTGGGCCCCATGGCCACCGCCTGCCCGTGGATGCTGACGTGGTGGCTGACCGGGTCGTAGATCAGGCCCTGGACGCGGATCGGTGCATCCTGCTGGCCCAGGTCGCGGCGGCGCAACAGCGCCCGCACCCGGGCGATCAGCTCGCGCGGCGAGAACGGCTTGGTGACATAGTCGTCGGCACCGGCGTCCAGGCCCTGCACCAGGTTGTCCTCCTCGGCCTTGGCGGTGAGCAGGATCACCGGCAGTTCGGCGCTGCGCTCGTCGCGGCGCAGGCGGCGCAGGAATTCGATGCCGCTGACTTCCGGCATCATCCAGTCGAGCAGCACCAGGTCGGGCTGTTCGTCCACGATCAGCGCATAGGCGGTGCGGGCATTCTCCGCGCGCAGGCAGCGGAAGCCCGCGACTTCGAGCGCGGCGGCCACCATGTCGCGGATGGCGGCCTCGTCGTCTACGATCAGGACACTGGCTTCGGGCATGTCCGGTCTCCCCCCATTCTTGCCTGCGGCCATTGGATGACGTTCAGGTGACCGTCTTGTGACAGGCGACGGCCGTCGCGCGCTCGATTATGGCATCCCGCGCCCGCTCCGGGCCGTCAACTGGCCAGCGGCCAGTGGTAGTCCAGCAGCAGCCCCACCCACAGCACCGCCCCTGCCGGATTGTTGAGCAGGAACGCGCGAAAGCAGCCGGCGCGATCGCGGCGTCGGGCGATGCGATGTTGACGGATGAACACCAGCGCCATGGCCACCAAGCCCAGATAGAACCAGGCGCCGCGCCCGAAACTGTGACCGGCGAGACCCAGCGCCAGCAGCGCCAGGCTCTGCAGCACCGCGATCACCAGCAGATCATCTTCGCCGAACAGGACCGCGGTGGACTTGACCCCGATGCGGAGATCGTCGTCGCGGTCGACCATGGCGTAGTAGGTGTCGAAGGCCACCGTCCACAGCAACACGCCGGTGTAGAGCGCCCAGGCCGCGGGTGGCACGGCGCCAGTCTGGGCGGCAAAGGCCATCGGGATCGCCCAGGCCCAGGCCGCGCCCAGCACCACCTGGGGCAGCTGGGTGTGGCGCTTGGTGAAGGGATAGAGGGTGGCGAGTGCGGCGCCGCCAAAGGCCAAAAGAATGGTGAGGCGATTGGTTAGCAATACCAGCAGCAGGGCGCTCAGGCACAGGATCGCGAACAACCACAGCGCCTCCCGCGGCGCCACCGCACCGGTGGCCAGGGGGCGGTCGCGGGTGCGGGCCACGGCGCCATCGATGGCGCGGTCGGCGTAATCGTTGATCACGCAACCCGCGGCGCGCATCAGGATGACGCCGAGCACGAAGATCGCCAGCACGTCCAGGTCCGGCAGGCCCCCGGCGGCGAACCAGAGCGCCCACAGCGTCGGCCACAGTAGCAGCAGGGTGCCGATCGGCCGGTGGAGGCGCATCAGGCGGGCAAAATCCGCGGCGCGGTGCAGGGCGAGGGGCATGGAGACTCCCGGGGGCGGACGCAGGCGTGGGCGCTAGTTTAGGGCTGGAAGCCGGGGAGGAACATTTCCGCCACCAGCAGGGGTTGGCCACCGAGGTAGAACAGCGAGCGGCGCTGCCAGGCGCCGACCCCGGTGCTGCCACGCAGCTCGGGCAGCGGCGGCACCCGGCACTTCGCCACCTCGATGGGGCCGCGCTGCAGGCGCGGGTCCCGAAACAGCAGCGCGCCCAGGGGGCGCTCGCCCAGGTGGGCGAGGAACCGGTAGCGGCCGCGCAGCAGGGCGAGCGGCAGCACGCTGCGCGCATGGACCCAGGGCTGGCCGCGGCCGCGTAACAGCACTTCGCGGATCAGGGCGCGCTGGCGCAAACCGAGGCCCAGAGCCCGGCTCTCGCGGGCGGTGGGCGGCGCCCAGCGCTGCGCCAGCACCTGGACGCGAAAATCGCCGCCGCTCTTGGCCACCAGCCGCGCGGTGAGCGAACCCTGGTCGAATAGCCAGGGCCGCCATTCCGGGGGAACCCGGCTGCGAGCGTGGCGGCGGTGTCCGCCGCGGGCGGGGGAAGCTCGGCTCACAGGCTGCAGGACAGACTCAGCGAGCCATATTCGTGGTGATGGGGCTGGCCCTCGAACTCGCGGCTGCGCAAGACCTGGGCATAGGACAGCTTCCAGCGGTCGATCAACAGCGCCACCCCGGCATAGACATCGGCGACCACCGGCTTCTTGTCGACGCTGTGGCTCTCCTTGAAGGTGTTGCCGTCGAGGAAGATGTCGCGCGCCACCAGGCGCGTGTCCAGGGCGACGAAGGCATGGATGCCGGCGTTGCCCCAGCCGGGCGCCCGGCGGCGCCCCTCGTGGCGGCCGGGCGCACTGTTGTCGCCGCCAGCGCGCACTGCCGAGGTGCCGAAGTCGTCGGGCAGCTTCCAGCCGATGCGGTATTCGCCGCCGAAGTTGAGATGGGTGGCGACGTTACCCAGGCTGGCGCCGCCGTGGGCGATGAAATCCTGGCCGAAATCGCCCCGCCAGGTGGTGGCTAGCAGGCGGTGTTTGCGCTCGTAGAGCAGCTGCACCCCCGGTTCGTCGTCGAGCTGATTGTCCCAGCCGTTGTATTTCTCGAAGCCGCGCAGCTCGTGGATGAGATCCTGGGTCTGGTGCGCCAGTGCCGAGGGCCCGACGATGCCCAGATCCAGCTCCATCACGTCCAGGCGATCCTCGCTGCGGGTGTGGTAGGCGATCCCGGCGTACAGGTAGCCGGCGTAGGGGCGCTGATCGGGCACCAGGTCGGCCGCCTCGGTGTCCTCGGGGGTGAACATCAGCTGGCCCAGGCTGACCACCAGGTTGTGCTCGGTTTCCGGATCGTTGCTGTGCAGCAGCCGCAGCCGGCGGTTGGCGGCGCGCAGCCAGGCCGGAAACGTCGGGTCGTTCTGGTAGGAGGTGGTGTCCGGCGAGATCCAGGACAGGCGGATGCCGTTGGTGTAGTTCTGGTCGGTCTCGTCGAACAGGTCATTCTCGAAATAGAGATTGAGGGTCCAAGGGTTGGACGCGACCTCGGTGGCGGCCGCCGTCGTGGACAGTGTCGCGAGCGGCGCTGCGGCCAGCAGCCAGCGGAGCAGCTTGGGCACGGTGGTGAACCTCACGGGCCGGCGCGGGATTGTACCCCGTCGCCGGCGCGGAGCAGTGCCGCCATTCCTGTTATTCTCGGTAGCCAAGCACGGGGAGGGAGATTCATGAACGAGGCGCCGCGTTCCTACCAAACCCTGGCGGTCGAGCACCGCGACGGCATCGACTGGCTGACTCTCTACCGGCCGGAGCAGTTCAATGCCCTCAACGGCGCCATGATGGACGAACTGCTCGACTACTTCGGCGGCCTCTATTTCAACCACCGGGTGCGGGTGGTGGTGCTGCGCGGCGCCGGCAAACACTTCTGCGCCGGGCTCGACCTCAACGAGACCGCCAGCTTCACCAGCGGCATCGTCGCCGGCGCCCGCGGCCAGCGCCGGGTGGCCGAGATCATCCTGCGCATGCGCCGCTGCCCGCAGCCCATCGTCGCCCTGGTGCAGGGTGCCGCCACCGGTGCCGGGCTCGCCTTCGCCCTGGCCAGCGACGTGCGCTACGCCGCCGAGGGCGCGCGTTTCAATGTGGCGATGGCGCGCATCGGGCTCACCGGCTGCGACATCGGCATCAGTTATTTCCTGCCGAGAGCGGTGGGTGCGGGCAATGCTGCCGAGATGATGATGACCGGCCGTTTCGTCGATGCCGCCAAGGCATTGCGCATCGGCCTGGTGTCCGAGGTGGTGGCGCCCGATGCCCTCGCCCAGGCCGGCGCCGCGCTCGCCGCCGAAATGGCCGCGATGTCGCCGTTGGGCCTGCGCCTCACCAAGGAGGGCCTCAACATGGCCCAGGACGCGGGCAGCCTGGAGGCGGTGATCGCGCTCGAGGACCGCGGCCAAGTGATGTGCCTGGGGCCCTTCCTCGAGGAGGGCGCGGCGGCGTTCCGGGAGAAGCGCCCGGCGCGCTACGCCGACGAATAAAGACGGCGATGATGGCGGGCGGCGCCTCCGCAGTCGGCTACGAAACCTTTTCCCACGAGGCCGACATCGGTGTGCGCGGCTGCGGGCCGGACCTGGCGAGCGCGTTCGCGCAGGCGGCGCTGGCGCTGACCGCGGCGATCACCGAGCCCGCCGCGGTCGCCGCCGCGGTGGCGGTGGACATCGACTGCTGCGCGCCGGATCCGGAGCTGTTGCTGGTGGATTGGCTGAATCGGCTGATCTACGAGATGGCCACCCGCGGGCTGGTGTTCGGGCGCTTCGAGGTCGCCATCGACGGCGACCGGCTGCGCGGCCGCGCCTGGGGCGAGCCGGTCGATCCGCCGCGCCATCAGCCGGCGGTCGAGGCCAAGGGCGCCACCTTCACCGAGCTGCGCGTCGCGCGCGAAGCCGATGGCCGCTGGGTGGCGCAATGCGTGGTCGACGTGTGACCGACGCCGCAGCGGCGGCGCGCGTCGCCCAGCGAGGAGAGGACCCATGGCCATGCAGCTAGCCCCCGAGCGGGTATCCGAGGTCGAGTGGCGCATCCCGGCCCAGGGGCGGATGCGGGTGCCGGCGGTGATCTACGCCAGCGAAGCCTTGGTGCGCGCGCTGGACGCCAAGGTCTATGAACAGCTGGTCGGGGTCGCCAGCCTGCCCGGTATCGTCGGCGCCGCCTACGCCATGCCCGATGCCCACTGGGGCTACGGCTTTCCGATCGGCGACGTGGCCGGTTTCGATCCCGAGGCCGGTGGCGTGGTGTCGGCCGGTGGCGTGGGCTTCGACATCTCCTGCGGGGTGCGCACCCTGACCACCGGGCTCCCCCGTGCCGCCGTCGAGTCGCGCCTGGACGCCCTCGCCGACGCCCTGTTCCACGCCATTCCCGCCGGGCTCGGCAGCACCGGTGCTGTCGTGCTCGATGACGCTGCGATGGACGCCATGCTCGCGGGCGGTGCGTGCTGGGCGGTCGATCAGGGGTTCGGCACGGCCGCGGATCTGGAGCGTATCGAAGCCCAGGGCTGTATCGCAGGTGCGCGCCCCGATCTGGTGTCGGCGCGCGCCAAGCTGCGCCAGCGCGCCGAGCTGGGCACCCTGGGTTCGGGCAACCACTATCTCGAAGTTCAGGAGGTCGCCGAACTCTACGATGCCGCAACCTCAGCCGCCTTCGGGCTGGTGCCCGGCGCCGTGGTAGTGAGTATTCACTGCGGCTCGCGCGGGCTCGGTCACCAGATCGGCACCGAGTTCCTGCGCGCCATGGTAGTGGCCGCGCCCGGTTACGGCATCGCGCTACCGGACCGCGAACTGGCCTGCGCGCCCCTGAATTCGCCGCTCGGCCGCGACTACCTGGGGGCCATGCGCGCCGCCATCAACTGCGCGCTGGCCAACCGCCAGCTGGTCACCCAGCTGGCGCGGCGGGCGTTTGCCAAGGTGCTGCCGGAAGCGCGCCTCGAACTGGTCTACGACGTCTCCCACAACACCTGTCAGGAGGAGGTGCACCAGATCGAGGGCCGCGAGCGGCGCCTGTTCGTGCACCGCAAGGGTGCCACCCGCGCCTTCGGGCCGGGCCACCCGGAGCTGCCCGCGGCCTATCGGCCCTGGGGCCAGCCGGTGCTGATCGGCGGCTCCATGGGCACCGGGTCCTATGTGCTGGCCGGCATGGCCGAGTCCGAGCGGCGCGCGCTGGCCTCGGCCTGTCACGGCGCCGGCCGCAGCATGAGCCGCAACCAGGCGGCGCGGCGCTGGGGCGGGCGGCTGGTGGTCGATGAACTGGCGCGGCGCGGCATCCGAGTGCGCGGCCACTCGCTGCGCGGCGTCGCCGAAGAGGCGCCCGGCGCCTACAAGGACGTCGCTGCGGTAGTCGCCGCCGCTGAGGCCGCCGGCCTGGCGCGGCGGGTGGCGCGGCTGGTGCCCCTGGCCTGCATCAAGGGTTGAGCGGGCGCGGTGCCGCCGCGACGCCTGCTGCCGGCGGCGGACAAAGCCATTGCGGCAGCGCCGCCGCGGCGTCACCGGGGGGGCTCGCCGAGCCCGGCTCGGCGTGCTGGCAGACCAGTGCCGAGCCGGAGATCTGCTTGGCCGCGAGCTTGGCGGCGGTGACCTGTTGAGTGACCGCATCGGCGTCGAGTCCGGTGGGATCGGGAACCTCCAGGGCGCCGATCGACAGCGAGACCAGGGGCGTGCACCGGGACTCCTGTTCCGCCGTGGTCAGGCAGCCGCGCCGCTGCGCCTCGAGGCTGTATTCCCCCACTACCTGGCGGGCGAACTGGTCGAGTACGCGCCGGCAGTCGGCGGCCCAATCAGCGCGCTGGAAGAACACCACGAAATCGTCGCCGCCGATGTGGCCGATGAAATCCCGGGAACCGTCGAGTTCGCGGCGCAGGGTGCTGGCGAGCAGCTGGATGACGCGATCGCCGCGCGCATAGCCGTAGGTGTCATTGAAAGGCTTGAAGTGATCCAGGTCGCAGTAGGCGACGGTAAAGGGCGCGCCGCGGCGCAGCAGGCGGTCGAGCTGGCGCAGGATGGCGACGTTCCCTGGCAGCCGGGTGAGGGGGTTGGCGTGGCGCGCGGCATCGATGCGGCGGCGGGTGATGTGCTGGAGCAGATCGAGCAGGGTGCCGCGGCCGCGGAAGCGGCCCTCGGTGGTGAGCACGAACTCGTCCACGTAGATGCCGGGAGTGCCGGTGAGGCGCTTGCTGATCACCTCCAGCGGCGTGCCGAGGTCGAACGCCAGAAAGCCCTTGTCGACGAAGCGCCGCACCGGCTGGCGGCCGTAGAGGTCGCGACCGAAGCGGGAGGCGTAGAGGTTCATGAAGCGAGTGCGCAACAGCACGCCCACCGGCGCATCCTCGTGCAGCACGGCGAGGCTCTGGATCTCGGGGTCCTGGAGGAATATCGCCGCGGCCGCATCCACCGGCGCGTCGATGGCCACGCTGGCCATGGATTTGAGCAGACAGCTCGCGGTTTCGTCGCGAGCCTGGATGCGGCGGCTGTCGGCATTGCGAAACCAGCCGGGGTCGGCGGCCAGGGGCGGCGCCGCGGACGGCCGCGCGAAATGGTAGCCCTGGGCGAAGCCGGTGCCGAGGCGGCGCACCACGGCATATTCGGCGGCGGTTTCGACGCCCTCGGCGATCACCTGACAGCCCAGCGAATGGCTGATTTCCAGAATCGAGCGCACGAACTGGTATTTCACCCGGTCGGTGTCGATGCCGGAGAGGAAATGGCGATCGATCTTGACGAAATCCGGGTGCATCTCCGACCACAGTTTGAGCCCAGAGTAACCGGCGCCGAGGTCGTCGATGGCGATGGCGAAGCCGGCCTCGCGGTAGTGTTCGACGGCGGTGCGGATCAGCTCGTAATCCGCGACCGGCTGGGTCTCGGTGAGCTCCAGCACCACCCGATCGGGGGTGAGGCCGCAGTTCTTCAAGTAGCGCTGCGTCAGCCCGGAGGCGTAATCCGGCGACATCAGCACCTCCGGGTTGATGTTGATGAACAGCCGTCCCGGCAGGCGCAGGCGGGCGAAGTGTTCGATCACCAGGCGGCGCGCGAGGTAGTCGAGCTCCAGCAGGCGACCGTGGCGGACCGCCGCCGCGAACAGCCGCGCCGGGCTGTGCAGCGGCGAGTCCGAGGGGCCGCGAATCAGTCCTTCGTAGCCGTACAGGGCGCGCCGGTGCAGCTGCACGATGGGCTGGAACTGGGGGTACAGCCGTTCGCCGAGGAGGATCGCGTCGAGCAGTTCGAATTCGGTGTCCGCGGGGTGAGGCATCGGGCTTGGCGCGCTGTTGGGGCAACGCAAAATGTTAGGGCGGGAGAGATGTCAGTCCGGTTACCGCCTCCAGCAGCCGACTTCTGCTTTAATGGGGCTCTCGGTTGCCTGGTCGTACTGGGATGAGCGCAGATTCGCCCGCCATCTTCGGCCTGTTGCGCCGGCGTCGCTTCCTGCCGTTTTTCGTCGTCCAGTTCAGCGGCGCCTTCAATGACAACCTGTACCGTAACGCGCTGCTGGTGCTGTTGGTCAGCGGCGCGGTGGCGGCCGATCGCGTCAACCTCTGGGTCAACCTCGCCGCCGGCCTGTTCATCCTGCCGTTTTTCCTGTTCTCGCCGCTGGCCGGCCAGCTCGCCGACCGCTGCGACAAGGCGTGGTTGATGCGCTGGGTCAAGGGTGCGGAGGTACCGATCATGGCCGCGGTGGCCCTTGCCCTGTGGCAGCACGCCTGGGGTTGGCTGCTGGGGCTGCTGTTCGCCATGGGCGCGCAGTCGGCCTTCTTCGGCCCGCTCAAGTACGCCATCCTGCCCCAGCACCTGGCGCCGACGGAGCTGGTGGCGGGGAATGCCCTGGTGGGCATGGGCACCTTCGTCGCCATCCTCGCCGGCACCATCGGCGGCGCCCTGCTCGCCGGCAGTGCGGACCCCGAATTCCGGGTGGGAATCGGGGTGGTCCTGGTGGCGCTGCTGGGCTGGTCGGCGAGCGCCGCGGTGCCGCCGGCGCCCGGACCCACGCCGGGACTGCGCCTCGACTGGAATCCGCTGCGCCAGTTTGCCGTGCTCTATCGGCTGGCTGCGGAGCGCCCCGCGGTGCTGGTGGCGGTGCTCGGAATCTCCTGGTTCTGGGCGCTGGGCGCGAGCTACCTCACCCAGATTCCCAACTTCGCGGTTGCGGTGCTGGGCGGCGCGCCGCCGCTGATCGCGGTGTTGCTGTCCGCCTTCGTGGTGGGCATCGGTACTGGTTCGCTGTTGTGCGCGCGGTTCGGCGGCACGTACCGGGAGCTGCGGCTGGTGACAGTTGGCGCCCTCGGCCTGGGTTTGTTCGGGGTCGATCTGGCGCTCGCCGCCGGCGCAGTGGGCGCGGCGCCGGTGGGGTGGAGCTGGGCACTGGCGCGCATCCTGGCCGATATCGTGCTGCTCGGCGCCAGCGGTGGCCTATACGTGATCCCGCTCTATGTGCGCATGCAGCGCGAGGCGGCGGACGATCGGCGCGCGCGGATCATCGCCTTCAACAATCTGCTCAATGCGCTGTTCATGGTCGCCGCGAGCCTGCTGGGCATGCTGGTGCTGGGCTGGTTGCAGCGCGGCATCGCCGAGTTCTTTCTGATCTTGAGCGCGCTGCATGGCGTGGCCGCGATGCTGCTGCTGCGCGCCGGTGCTTCGGCGCCGGGTGGCGGGCTGCTGGACGGGTTGCGGTGATTGCCCCTGCCGCCGCGTTTGGTACCTTCACCGCCGACAGGAAGTTCGCATCGCCACTGCCGAGGTCGCCGTGAAGCTCTCCTCCCGCATCCTGCTGGGCATGGTCGCCGGGGCCCTGGTCGGAGCGCTGTTGCGGCTGCTGGCCGCGCACCCCGACAGCTTCGGCGCCGCGCTCGGCGCCTGGCTGGTCAATACCGCGTTCGACGTGGTGGGCAGCGTCTTCGTCGCCTCCCTGAAGCTGATGGTGGTGCCGCTGCTGTTCGTCTCCCTGGTCTGTGGCGCCAGCGCCATGGGTGCCAGCGCGCGCATGGGCCGCATCGCCGGCAAGACCATCGTGCTGTTCCTGTGCTCCACCGCGATCGCGGTGAGCGTGGCGCTGCTGCTGGCCAATCTGATCGATCCGGGCGTCGGCATCGAACTCGGCGGCAGCGCAGCCTTCGACGCGGCCGCGGTCCCGTCGGCGAAGGAGATGCTGAAGAGCATCTTCCCCACCAATCCGGTGCAGGCGATGGCCGAAGGCAACATGCTGCAGATCATCGTCTTCGCGCTGCTGATGGGCATCGCCCTGTGGCGCAGCGGCGAGGCCGGGGCGCCGGTGCGGGAGCTGTTCACGAGCCTCAACGAGGTGATCATGACCCTGGTCACCCTGCTCATGCATCTGGCGCCCTATGGCGTGTTCTGCCTGCTCGCCAAGCTGATCGCCGAGATCGGCGTCGCCGCCATCCTCGATCTGGCCAAGTATTTCGGCGCGGTGTTGCTCGGCCTGCTGGTGCACGGCGTGGTCATCTACAGCCTGCTGCTGTGGTTGCTGGCCCGGCGCAGCCCGCTGACCTTCTTCCGCAACGTGCGCCCGGCGCTGCTGTTTGCGTTTTCGACCGCATCCAGCAACGCCACCATGCCGGTGACCCTGAACGTCACCGAGCAGCGCCTCGGCGTCGACAACCGGGTGGCCTCCTTCGTGGTGCCGCTGGGCGCCACCATGAACATGGACGGCACCGCGATCATGCAGGGGGTGGCCACGGTATTCATCGCCCAGGCCTATGGCCTAGATCTCTCCTGGGGCGGCTATCTGGCGGTGATCGCCACCGCCACCCTGGCCTCGATCGGTGCCGCCGGGGTGCCCGGCGTCGGCCTGGTGACCCTGGTGATGGTGCTCGAGCAGGTCGGTCTGCCGGCGCAGGGCATCGCGCTGATCATCGGCATCGACCGCCTGCTGGACATGGCGCGCACGGCGGTCAACGTCTGTGGCGACTGCGTGTTCAGCACCATCGTGGCGAGCAGCGAGGGCCTGCTCGACGACGCGGTATTCGCGGAGGTCTCGGACCGGGACCGCTACACGGCTGGGTCCTGATGGAGCCCCGCCGGAAGCGGTTCAGCGCTGCCTGAGCAGATCGCGGATTTCGGTGAGGAGCACTTCTTCGTTAGAGGGCGCGGGCGGTGGCGGTGGCGGCGTCGCCTCGGCCTGGCGCCGCAGCGCGTTGATGCCCTTCACCAGCAGGAACACGGCGCCGGCGACGAGCAGGAAATCCACCGCCGTTTGCAGGAATTTCCCGTAACTGATCACCACCGCCGGAGCGCCTTCCGAAGCCGCCTTCAGGGTGATCGCCAGATCGGAAAAATCGACGCCGCTGAGCAGCAGGCCGATCGGCGGCATCACCACGTCGGCGACCAGCGACGACACGATCTTGCCGAACGCGGCGCCGATGATGATGCCCACCGCCAGGTCGACGCCATTGCCCTTGACCGCAAACTCCTTGAATTCCTTGATTATGCCCATGGCGGATTCTCCTCGTTGTTCCTGCCGGAAGGGGTGTCGCGGTGGTCAGCGTTCCAGCCGCGGCCGCAGCGCTTCCAGATCGTAGCCCGCCTGACGGGCAGTGGCGAGCAGCGAGGGCCTGCTCGACGACGCGGTATTCGCGGAGGTCTCGGACCGGGACCGCTACACGGCTGGGTCCTGATGGAGCCCCGCCGGAAGCGGTTCAGC
>JADLCO010000081.1 GCA_020847115.1 Pseudomonadales bacterium
CTGGGTGCCGCACCTACGCCGGCCGCGGCCCTGCTGCTCAGCCACGCCGATGCCGATCCGCTGACCTCCCTGGGCGATGACGGCGCCCTGCTCCGGCCCGCCACCTTCGAGTCCCTGCTGCGGCAACTGCCGCTCGCGGTCCTGAACTGCCCGCCACGCACCCGTGAGGATCTGGCGCGGGCGGGCCTGCGCAACCTCGGCGCCCTGTTCGAGCTGCCGGGCAAGGCGCTGGGCCGGCGTTACGGCCGGGAACTGCTGCACTATCTGGAGCGCATCCGCGGCCAGCGTCCGGATCCGCAGCGGCCGCTACCACTGCCCGCCGCGTTTTCCCGCGAACTGGAGTTCGGGGTCGAGATCGCCAACACCGAAATGCTGCTGTTTCCGGCGCGGCGCCTGCTCCAGGAACTGAGCGGCTATCTGCGTGCCCGCCTGCTGCATTGCGGCAGTCTGCGCTGGACGCTGATGCTGGACGATCATCGCCACCAGACGCTGCCGTTGCAGCTGGCAAACCCGCGCGGTGATCTTCGGCATCTGCTCGAATTAACCCGACTGGGATTTGCGAGCCTCCGCTTGTCCACCCCTGTCACTGGGCTGGCACTGCACTGCGACGACCTGCATTCGCCCACCGCGTCCCAGGCCGATCTGCTGGGCGCGCTCGCGCCGACGACGGACGTCCGCGCCTTGCAGGCGCTATGCGATCGCCTCGCCGCGCGCCTGGGTACAGCTGCCATCCGGCAGCCGCGCGCATGCGACGAACATCTCCCGGAACTGGCCGGTGTACTGCGGCCACCCAGCGTCACCGCCACCGACATGCCGTCACCTCCGTGCGCGCCGCGTCCGCTCTGGCTGCTGGAAACACCACTCCCGCTCGGCGCCCCAGCGGGCAAACCCGGCCTGGACGGGCCGCTGACGCTGGAGAGTGGCGTGGAGCGCATCGAAGGCCACTGGTGGCAATCTCCGGCAAGTCGTGACTATCACCGTGCCCGCACCCGCGATGGCCGCCGCTGCTGGCTATATCGGGATCGCCGCACGGGCACCTGGTATCTACACGGACTGTTCGGCTAGCGGTCCGAGCCATGTACGCCGAACTCCACGCGATCAGCAATTTCAGCTTTCTGCGCGGCGCCTCGCACCCCGGTGAACTGGTGCAGCGTGCGGCCGCACTGGGTTATGCCGCCATCGCCGTCACCGACGAATGTTCACTGGCCGGGGTGGTGCGCGCCCACCTCGCCGCGCGCGAGCACGGCATCCAGCTCATCGTGGGCAGCGAGTTCCACCTCCGCGAGGGCATTCATCTGGTGCTGCTGGCACCGGATCGCGATGCCTATGGCGATCTCGCCAGCCTGATCAGCCGCGGCCGGCGACGCAGCGCCAAGGGCAGCTACGAGCTGGGGCTGAATGATCTCGAGCCCTACACCAAAGGCTGCCTGGCGATCTGGCGCCCGACGGCGGACAGCGCTCCAGAGCAAGGCTCGCTGCTGCGCGAACGGTTTGGCGCACGGCTTTGGCTCGGCGTCAGCCGCACGCTCGACGGCGACGATGTCGCCTTCACCGCCCATTGCCAGCTCGCCACGTTGCTGGAGATCCCTCTGGTCGCCTGCGGCGGCGTGACCATGCACTGTCCGCAGCGCAAGCCGCTGCAGGATGCCCTCACCGCGATTCGCCTCAACACGCCCGTCACCACCCTGGGCCGGCGGCTCGCGGCCAACGCTGAACGCCACCTGCGGCCACTGGCGCGGCTGCGCGCCCTCTACCCGCCGGCCCTGCTGGCCGAGACCCTGGCCATTGCCAGTCGCTGCCACTTCTCCCTCGGCGAACTGCGCTACGAATACCCCGGCGAGGTGGTGCCGCCGGGGGTGAGCGCGGGCGCTCACCTGGCCGCCCTGGTGGCCGCGGGCGCCGAACGACGCTGGCCCGGCGGCGTCGTCCCACCGGCGGTGCAGGCCACCCTCGACCGAGAGCTCGCAGTGATCGCCGAGCTGGGTTACGAGCACTACTTCCTGACTCTCCACGATATCGTCGCCTTCGCCCGCGCCCAAGACATTCTCTGCCAGGGCCGTGGCTCGGCGGCCAACTCGGTGGTCTGCTACTGCCTGTTCATCACCGAGGTATCGCCGGAGCGGGTCGAGCTGCTGTTCGAGCGCTTCATCTCCAGGGAACGGGACGAGCCGCCGGACATCGACGTGGATTTCGAGCACGAGCGACGCGAAGAGGTGATCCAGTACATCTACCGCAAGTACGGCCGCGAGCGGGCCGCCCTGGCGGCGACCCTGATCACCTACCGGCAGCGCAGCGCGGTGCGCGATCTGGGCAAGGCCCTGGGCCTGGACCCACTGCTGGTCGAACGGCTGGCGCGCTCCCTGGCGCGCTGGGAGCGCGGCGCCGAACTCGAACAGCGGCTGCGGGAACTGGCCGGCGGTGACGACCCGCGGCTGCCCTGGCTGGTGCGGCTGGTGGCGGAACTGCGCGGCTTCCCCCGCCACCTGTCCCAGCACGTCGGGGGCTTCGTCATCAGCCGGGGCCCGATCACCCGCCTGGTGCCGGTGGAAAACGCCGCCATGGCCGAGCGCACCGTGATCCAGTGGGACAAGGACGATCTCGAGGCCCTGGGCCTGATGAAGATCGACGTGCTCGCCCTGGGCATGCTGACCGCGATCCGCAAGTGCCTCGCCAGTCTGGCGGAACTGGGCGCCCCGGTGACCCGCATCGACGCCATCCCCGCCGACGACCCGGAGACCTACGCCATGCTCTGCCGCGGCGACAGCGTCGGCGTGTTTCAGGTCGAATCCCGCGCCCAGATGGCGATGCTGCCGCGGCTGCGGCCACGCTGTTACTACGACCTGGTGATCCAGGTCGCCATCGTGCGCCCCGGGCCAATCCAGGGCGACATGGTGCACCCCTTTCTGCGCCGCCGCGAGGGCAGCGAGCCGGTCACCTACCCGAGCCCGGAGATCGCCGGCGTGCTCGCCCGCACCCAGGGCGTGCCCATCTTCCAGGAGCAGGTCATCAAGCTGGCAATGGTGGCCGCGGGCTTCAGCGGCGGCGAGGCGGACCAGTTGCGCCGCGCCATGGCGAGCTGGGGCAAGAACGGCAATCTGCTCGCCTTCGAGCACAAGCTGATCGCGGGCATGACCGCGCGCGGCTACGACCTCGACTTTGCCCGCCGCCTGTTCGAACAGATCAAGGGCTTCGGCGGCTACGGCTTTCCGGAGTCCCATGCCGCCAGCTTCGCACTGCTGGTCTATGTCTCGGCCTGGCTCAAGTGTCACCACCCCGCAGCCTTCTATTGCGCGCTGCTCAACAGCCAGCCGATGGGCTTCTACTCACCCTCGCAACTGGTCCAGGACGCACGCCGCCATGGCATCGAGGTGCGGCCGCTGGACGTGATGCACAGTGCTTGGGATCACCGCTTGGAGCCCATCGACAACGCCGAACCAGCCCTGCGCCTCGGCCTGCGCCTGGCGCGCGGCCTGCAGCGGGAGGCGGCGCTGCGCATCGCCGCAGCGCGCGGGGAGCGACCCTTTGCCGATCTGCAGGACCTGACCAGGCGCGCCGGGCTCGACCGTGGCCAGCTCGCGGCCCTGACCGCCGCCGCTGCGCTGCGCAGCCTCAGTGGCCACCGCCATCGGGCGCACTGGGAGATCGCCGGCCTGGAGCGACCATCGCCCCTGGCCATGGCGGTGACGGATGGCGATTCCCGAATCCGGCTGCCGGCGCCCGGCGTCAGCGAAGAGCTGATCGCCGACTACCGCAGCACGGGGTTGACCCTGGGCCCCCATCCCATGGCTCTGCTGCGCGGCCACCGGGGGTGGCGCGGCTGTGCCCGTCATCAGGACCTGGTCGGCCTGGGCAACGGCCGCTTCGTCCGAATCGCCGGGCTGGTGACCGGGCGCCAGCGCCCCGGCACCGCTTCCGGCGTCATCTTTCTCACTCTGGAGGACGAGACCGGAAACACCAATGTGATCGTCTGGCGGGACGTCCAGGCCCGCTTTCGCACCGCCCTGCTCGGCGCCCGCCTGCTGCTGGTCAAGGGCGTGCTGGAGCAGCGCCACGGCGTCTGCCACGTCATCGCCGGCGAGCTGCTCGACCACAGTGCCCTGCTCGCCGGCCTCGCGGTTCCGTCGCGTGACTTTCACTGATTCACCCGAGCAACCCCCTCCCGCCATGAGCGCCGCACGGCAATCGACCATTGGTCATCAAAACCCCGGTGATCTCTTGCTTTACGTCAATGGCTTGCAACAAAATTGGGGGCTTTCTACCCGGGGGTAAACTCATGCAACAACTGGACAAATGCGACACCCTGATCCGCAACGCCACGGTGTTCGACGGCAGCGGCGCCATGCCGCGGGTCGAGGACCTGGCGATCCTGAACGGCAAGGTCCTGGCGCGCGGCCCCAATCTGCAGGTGACCAATGCCGCGGAGACCGTCGACGCCACCGGCAAATGGCTGATGCCGGGCCTGCTGGACATCCACACCCACCTCGACCTCGAAACCGAGGTCAACCCCGGCCTGCACGAAGCGGTACGCCACGGCACCACCACCGTGCTGCTGGGCAGCTGCTCGCTGGGCATCGCCTTCGGCAGCCAGCGCCGCAATGGCGAGGACCCCATCATCGACTGCTTCACCCGGGTCGAGAACATGCCCAAGCGGGTCCTGGACCGGTGCATCCAGAAGATCACCTGGGACAATACCGCCGACTACCTCAAGCACTTCGAGAGCATTCCCCTGGGCCCCAACGTCGCGGCCTTCATCCCCCATTCCATGATGCGCATCGAGGCCATGGGCACCCCGGCATCGATCAGCCGCCCGCCCAACCAGGCAGAGCGGCGCAAGCTGGCAGAAATCATGGAAGCGGCCATGGACCAGGGCTACATGGGCCTGTCCACCGATCAGATCGTGTTCCACTATCTGGCCAACGACCCCAACAAGCAGATCCGCATTCCATCCCATTTCGCGGAAGACGATGAACTGCGCCCCGTCATCGAGATCGTGCGCCGCAACAATGGCGTGTGGCAGACCAATCCGGATGGCCAGAAGATGCTGCGCACCCTCAAGCGCTATTTCTGGTCCGCCGGCCGCTTCCGCGGCAAGCCGCTCAAGATCTCCGCACTGACCGCAGTCGATTTCGTTTCGGTCCCCGGCGTGTGGCAGAAGATGCTCAAGCTCGGCAAGGTGATCAACTCGCCCTTGTTCAAGGGCAAGATCCACTTCCAAGCCCTGGGCGGCTCCTTCCGCATGTGGTCGGACGGCATGATCTCCCCGGTGTTCGAGGAACTGCCCTCCACCCGCAAGATGGTCGCCTGCGAAGCCGACGACGTCGCCGCTCGCCTAGCCCTGCTCAACGATCCCACTTGGCTCGAAGAATTCAAAGGCGATTGGGCGAAGATGACCAACACCACCGCCAACCTAACCCAGATCGGCGGCAAGTCGGAAGATCGCGCCACCTTCCAGATGAATTTCGCCAAAATGCACTTCGACGACTGCGCGGTGCCGAGCTGGAACGGCGACAGCCTGCAGGACGTGATGAATCGGCTCACCCAGTACAAGCAGAGCGGCGGCAAGACCGGCGCCAAGGATGCCGCGGAGGCCGTCGAGTTCGACCGCTTCCCGGATTCCGCCACCGACCCGCGCGAGTTCTGGCTCCAGTGCCTGCGCCTCTACGATACTGGCTTCCGCTGGTGGTTCGATGTCGCCAACACCAACGAAGATATCGTGGAGCAGATCCTGTTCGACAAGAACGCGATGCCGGGCTTCAACGACTCTGGTGCCCACCTCACCAACCTGGCGTTCTACGATGGCAACCTGGGCACCCTGCGCATCGCCCAGAAACGCGGCCTGGCGCGGGTGGCCGAAGCGGTCCACCGCCTCACCCGGGAGCCGGCGGAGTTCTTCGGGCTGGACGTCGGCCGCATCGATCCCGGCTGCCAGGCCGATGTCATCCTGATCGATCCGGAACACCTGAAAAACCACGACATGAACAAGGGCCGGACCAAGATCTATCACGAAGTGTTCGAGCACGACGTGCTGGTCAATCGCTCCGACGGCGTGGTCGATCAGGTCTACATCAACGGCCAGCGCGTGTGGGAGAACGGCTCCCGCTTCACCCCAGTCCTGGGAACCAAAACTCTGGGACGCGCGATCCGGGCCAATCGCCACTGAAAATCGGCAAGCCTCCGGCGGCCCACCTGCCTGCCGCCGGAGGCTCATCCGCCCCCAGCCCGGCCTCTACGCCGGCATTACCAACCGTTCTCTCCGGGGTTGACTTGGATCAGCGTCATTGCGCAGCATGGCGTTAGGCTGACTGCACTCATCCAGGAGCGATCCTCATGTCCAGCACCGTCGGCGTCATCGTCTGCAACCACAGCAGGGCCCGCCTGTTCAAGGCCAACGCCATGTCCTTCGTCAGCGAGTTGGCCGATCAGGTCAATCCGGCGGCGCGACTGCGCGAGCAGGATCTCGCCACCGGCGCTCCCGGAACCTACCGCGGCGGCGGCAGTGGCGGCCAACAGCACGTCGAGAGCCACCGCACCTCACAGCACGACAAGGCCGCAGCAAGCTTTGCCCGCGACATCGCCAGCACCCTGGACCAAGCGATCACCGAGCATGGCTTGCAGAAGATCTATGTGGTCGCCGAGCCAGACATGCTCGGCCTGTTGCGCACGGAGCTGTCGCAGCGCACCAAGGCCCTGGTGGCCGAGGAGCTCGCCAAGGACATCGTGATGCGGACGCCGACGCAAATCCGGGATTTTCTGCCGGTGCCCTTGTAAGCGCGTCGGCGGATCGCTGCTGCGCACAGGCGGGGCGAGGGTACAGAAACGCAAAGGAAGAGAAAGAAAGTAATGAAAAGAGTGGTCGGAGCGGCGGGATTTGAACCCACGACCACCACACCCCCAGTGTGGTGCGCTACCAGGCTGCGCTACGCTCCGAAAATTCCGGCCTTTGCGGGAAGGCGGCCATAATACCGGATGCGGCCGCCAAAGCAAGGAAATCAATCCTTCAAGGCGGCCAAAACGTCCTCCAGTTCACTCACCGTCTGGTCGATGAGCTGGCGGACCTGGGTGGCCTCCTGCTTGCTGTGCTCACCGCCCAAGCGCAGGCGCGCGCCACCGATGGTGAAACCCTGCTCGTAGAGCAGGGAGCGAATCTGGCGGATCAGGAGCACGTCCTGGCGTTGATAGTAACGCCGGTTGCCGCGTCGCTTGACCGGGTTGAGGGTGGGAAACTCTTGTTCCCAGTACCTCAGCACATGCGGTTTGACGTCGCACAGTTCGCCCACTTCGCCGATGGTGAAGTAGCGCTTGCCGGGGATCGGTGGCAGTTGGTTGTTGTTACTGGGTTCCAGCATGATTCTCTACCCTGGCTTTCAGTTTCTGGCCGGGCTTGAAGGTCACCACCCGGCGCGCCACGATCGGGATCTCTTCTCCGGTCTTTGGATTCCGCCCCGGCCGGGGGTTCTTGTCGCGCAGATCGAAGTTCCCGAAGCTCGACAGCTTGACCGGATCGTTCGACTCCAACGCCTTGCGGATCTCCTCGAAAAAATACTCGACCAGCTCCTTGGCCTCGCGCTTGTTCAAGCCGAGCTCGTTGTACAGCAGCTCAGCGATGTCGGCCTTGGTGAGGGCTGTCATTCATTCTCCCCGCAGTCTGGCGCCAAACGCGGACGTCAACGCCGCCACGATGGCCGCTTCGGCAGCTTGCACATCGCTGTCTCTCAGGGTGCGCTCTTCGTCTTGAAAGGTCAACCCTACGGCAATGCTTTTTTCATTGTTTTCAAGGCCTTCGCCCTGATAGACGTCAAAGATTCTGGCTTCGGTCAGCAAGCGTCCGGCAGTGTTGCGGATCACCGCCAACAGGTCTGCTGCGGCCGCCTGACGGGGAACCACCACGGCGATGTCCCGCCGCACAGCGGGGAACTTGCTGGGCGCCCGGAACCGCGGTGTTGCGGCCAACGGCAGTCGATCCATCAAGATCTCGAACAGGAACAGCGGTTGTCCGAAATCGAGCTCGCGGGCGACCGCGGGACTCAGCATGCCCACATGCCCCAGTTCCTTGCCGGCGGCCTCGAGCAGCCGCAGACACTGGCCCGGATGCAGTGCCGGGTGCCCGGCCCGCTCCATGCGAATCGAGGGGGCAACGCCGAGAGCCTGCAGCAGTGCTTCCACATCGCCCTTGATGTCGTAGAAACCGGCCTTATCCCGGGCGTTGTTCCACCCCTCCGGATCCCGATCCCCGGTAACCAACCCGGCCACCGTCAGCTGCTGCCCGAACCCCGGCACATCGCTGAACCGCAAACCGGTTTCGAACAATCGCAAGCGGCCCTGTTGACGGTGCAGATTGTGGCGCGCGGCCAGCAGCAGCCCGGGCCAGAGGCTCGGTCGCATCACCGACATCGCGGCACTGATCGGATTGGCGACCCTCACGCCGCCCTCTCCGGCAATCTGCGCGGCGATCTCCGGCGGGACGAAACTGTAGGAAATGACTTCCTGATAGCCGCGGTTGACCAGCGCCGACCGGACGGCATCGAGTGGATTCTCCTGCGGGACGCGGAGCTCCGGTGCCAGCGCAGGCAGGGATGCGGGCAACTCGTTGTAACCGTGGATGCGTGCCACCTCTTCGATCAGATCGGCCTCGATGCCCAGATCGAAACGCCAGCTCGGCATCCGGAATTGCCAACCCGCATCCGTTTCGGCGACGGTCTCCAGGCCCAGGCTGGTCAGCATCTCCACCACCCGCGCGCCCGGGATCGCAATGTCCAGCTGTTGCGTCAGCCGCGAGCGGCGCAGTTCCACCACCCTAGCCTCGGGAATGGCATGGGGCTGCTCCACGAGCACCACGGGCCCGGCGCGGCCACCAGCGATGGCGAGCAGCAGGGCAGTGGCCCGCTCCAATGCCAACTGCGGCAATTCGGGATCGACGCCGCGCTCGAAACGGTGCGAGGAGTCGGTGTGCAATCCGTACTGGCGCGCCTTGCCGGCGATGGCCTGGGGTGCAAAGTGGGCGCTTTCGAGGAATACATCGACGGTAGCCTCGCCAACACCGCTATCCCGGCCGCCCATGATGCCGGCCAGCGCGAGCGGGCGCTCGGCGTCGGCGATCACCAGAGCCTTGCCGTCGAGCGCGATTTCGCTGCCGTCCAGCAGCGTCAACACCTCGCCCGGGCGCGCATGACGCACCTCGATGCCGCCGCGGACCTGCGCCAGATCGAAGCCGTGCATCGGCTGACCGAGCTCCAGCATCACATAATTAGTGACATCGACCACCGGGTGGATGGCGCGCAGGCCGGCGCGGCGCAACCGCTCCTGCAGCCACTGGGGCGTGCGCGCGCCGGGGTCCAGCCCGCGCACGATTCGTCCGGCATAGCGCGGACAGGCGCCTTCGGCATGCAGCACGATCGGCAAGCGGTCGTCCGCGGCAGCCGCGACCGGCGGGATGGGGAATTCCTTCAGCCGCTCACCGAGCACTGCCGCGACTTCCCGCGCCAGCCCGCGAATGCTCAGGCAGTCGCCCCGATTGGGCGTGAGGTCGACCTCGATGAGGTCGTCCTCCAGCGCCAGCGCTGCCCGCACGTCGGCACCCACCGGCAGTTCCGCATCGAATTCCAGGAGCCCTTGGTGATCGCCGGACAAACCCAGCTCGGCGGCCGAACAAAGCATGCCGAACGACTCCACGCCGCGCAGGCGCGCCGCCCCGATCGTGCGATCGTCGGGCAGCCTGGCGCCAACCTCCGCGAACGGCGCCTTGAGTCCGGCCCGGGCATTGGGCGCGCCACAGACTACCTGCCGGATCGCACCGGGGCCAGCCAGTACCCGGCAGATGCGCAGTTGATCGGCCTCCGGATGTGGCGCCACGGCCAGGATCTCACCCACCACCACGCCGCTAAACGCGGGCGCCGCCGGCTCTACGCCATCCACTTCGAGGCCGGCCATGGTCAAGCGCGCGACCAGCTCGGCGGTGCCGATCGCGGCATCGACGTGCTGGAACAACCAGTCCTTGCTGAATTTCATGATGTACTCGGAAGTCCAGGCTCAGAATTGTTGCAGGAAGCGCAAGTCGTTCTCGAAAAACATCCGCAGATCGCCGATGCCGTAGCGCATCATGGCGAGCCGCTCCACGCCCATCCCGAATGCGAAACCGGAATACACCTCCGCATCGACCCCGCAGTGGGCGAGCACCCTGGGGTGCACCATCCCGCAGCCCATGACTTCAAGCCAGCCACTGTGCTTGCATACCCGGCACCCGGCGCCACCGCACTGGGTGCACTGGATATCAACCTCCGCCGAAGGCTCGGTGAACGGAAAGTACGACGGCCGGAAGCGCACCGGCAAATCGGCGGCGAAAAAGGCCTTGAGAAATTGATCGACGGTGCCGCGCAGATGGGCAAAGCTGATGCCTCGATCCACCACCAACCCTTCCACCTGGTGAAACATCGGGGTGTGGGTCAGATCCGAATCACAGCGATAGACCCGCCCGGGACAGATGATCCGCAGCGGCGGTGCACTGCGCTCCAGGGTCCGCACCTGCACCGGAGAAGTGTGCGTGCGCAACACATGGACGTCGTCGATGTAGAAGGTATCGTGCATCGCCCGCGCCGGATGGTGGGCGGGAATGTTGAGCGCTTCGAAGTTGTGGTAGTCGTCCTCGATTTCGGGCCCTTCTTCGACGCGGTACCCGGCGCTCACGAAGATGGTTTGGATGCGCTGCAGAATACGTGTGATGGGGTGCAGCCCACCGACATCGACCCGGCTTCCCGGCAAGGTGACATCCAGGGTTTCCGCCGCGAGCCGGTGCGCCATTTCGGCCTGCGCCAGTTCCTCGCGCCGGGCCTCGATAGCGGCCTGCACCTCGGCCTTGGCGGAGTTGATGCCGGCACCGGCCTCCCGCCGCTGCGCGGCCGGCAACTGACCGAGCCCCTGCAACAGCGCAGTGAGCGATCCCTTCTTGCCCAGATAGTGGACCCGCACCGCATCCAACGCCGCCAGGGTCTCCGCCGCTGCCAGTTCGGCCTTGGCTCGCGCCACTACCCCATCGAGATTATCCATCCGTCTACGTGCTTCTCCGGAGGTCTGATGCCCTTGCAGGAGACATCAAACCAGCGCCAAAAAAACGGGGAAAGAGCGCGCCCTTTCCCCGCCGGTGTTCGCCTTCGCCGAAGCGGGCGATTCAGCTCAATGCAGCCTTCGCCTGCGCGGCTACGGTGGCAAAGGCAGCCTTGTCGTGCACCGCCAAATCCGCCAGCACGCGACGATCCAGGTGGATGTTGGCTCGCTTGAGGCCCGCGATCAGTTGGCTGTAGGTGATGCCCTCGGCACGCGCCTGAGCATTGATGCGCGTGATCCACAGTGCCCGGAAGGTGCGCTTCTTGACGCGCCGGTCGCGATACGCATATTGACCGGCCTTGATGACCGCCTGCTTGGCGACCCGGAAGAGACGACTCCGCGCGCCATAATAACCCTTGGCCTGCTTGAGAATTTTCTTGTGCCGCCGGTGGGCGGTGACGCCCCGCTTGACTCTCGCCATCTATAATTTCCTCCCGTCAGGTCGCTCAGCGACGCAGCATGCGATCGACGAGCGGCGCGTCGGACAGATTGAGCACTCGCGTGCCCCGCAGCTGGCGTTTGCGCTTGGTCGTCATCTTGGTAAGGATATGGCTCTTGAAAGCCCGCTTGTGCTTGTAACCGGCAGCGGTTTTCTTGAACCGCTTGGCGGCTCCGCTGTGAACCTTCATCTTTGGCATTGGCTACCTCCAGGTAGTGTGGCGAAAAAACCGCCGGTCAGCCTGCCAAGCGGCTGATCTCGGTCGGCAACGATTGTCCGTTCTCCCCTTCTTCTTATTTTATTTTTTCTTCTTGCTGCGCGGCGCGATCACCATGGTCAGTTGCCGGCCTTCCATCTTCGGAAACTGTTCCACCATGCCGATCTCCTCCAGATCCTTTTCGATCCGCTTGAGCATTTCGGCGCCCAATTCCTGGTGCGCCATCTCCCGGCCCCGATAGCGCAAGGTCACCTTGGCCTTGTCACCATTCTCCAGAAATCTGCGCACGTTGCGCAGCTTGATCTGGTAATCCGCCTCGTCGGTGCCCGGGCGGAACTTCATCTCCTTGATCTGAATCTGTTTCTGCTTCTTGCGCTGCGCTGCCTGCTGCTTTTTGGCCTCGAAGATATGCTTGCCGTAATCCATCAGCCTGCATACTGGCGGCTCTCCCTCTGGTGCAATCTCGGCGAGGTCCATCGCCGCTTCCGCGGCGATTTTCAACGCTTCTTCGATGGAAACTATGCCAATCTGCTCCCCATCTGCGCCGACCAGACGCACTTCCCGCACATCATCGATTTCGTCATTCAGCCGGACACGCTTGCCCGAACCCTTGCCGTAGTTTTTTTTAATAACCCGATACTCCGCGTTAGTTACCTGAAATCGCCCTGCCGCGCCTGCGCACTCTGTCGCCGAGCCATTCGATAAACCCGTCCAGGGGCATGGCGCCCAAATCCTCGCCCTCTCGGGTGCGAACCGCAACCGACCGGGACGCTTTCTCCCGATCGCCAACGATCAGCAGATATGGGGTCTTGAGCAGGGTGTGCTCGCGAATCTTAAAGCCGATCTTCTCGTTTCTCAAGTCATTTTCGGCCCGGAAGCTCTTGTTTTGCAACGCTTCGACCACCTCTCCGGCATATTCGGCCTGGCCATCGGTAATGTTCAGCACCGCCACCTGAAGGGGCGCCAACCAGACCGGGAACGCACCCTCGTAATGCTCGATCAGCATCCCGATGAAGCGCTCGAACGACCCCAGCACGGCACGGTGGAGCATCACCGGCACGCGGCGCTGGTCATCGGCATCGACGTACTGGGCGCCGAGGCGCTCCGGCATCGAGAAATCGACCTGGATGGTGCCGAGCTGCCACACCCGGCCAATGCTGTCCTTGAGCGAGAACTCGATCTTGGGCCCAGAGAACGCGCCCTCTCCCGGCAACAGCTCCCACTGGAGCCGCTGCGCATCCAGTGCGTCGGCGAGCGCCCGTTCGGCGCGGTCCCAGACCTCGTCCGAACCCACGCGCTGCTCGGGCCTCGTGGACAGCCGGTAGATCACCTCATCGAAGCCGAAATCGGCGTAAATCCGGTGCAGAAAATCGATGAAGCGCGCGACTTCCCCCTGCACCTGATCTTCCGTGCAAAAGATGTGGGCGTCATCCTGGGTAAAGCCGCGCACGCGCATGATGCCGTGCAGGGAACCCGAGGGCTCGTTACGATGGCAGGAGCCGAATTCCGCGAGCCGCAGCGGCAAGTCGCGATAGCTGCGCAGACCCTGGTTGTATACCTGGACGTGGCAGGGGCAGTTCATCGGCTTGATGGCAAAGGCGCGCTCGTCGATTTGCAGCGCAAACATGTCTTTGCCGAACTTGTCGGCATGCCCGGAACGCTGCCACAGTGAGAAGTCCACCAGCTGCGGCGTGCGAATCTCCCGATAGCCGTTGGCGCGCTGCATCTCGCGCATGTAGCGTTCGATCTCGGTGTAGATCACCCAGCCCCGCGGATGCCAGAACACCATGCCCGGGGCTTCTTCCTGGACGTGGAAGAGATCGAGGCGGCGCCCCAACTTGCGGTGATCGCGCTGTTCGGCTTCCGCCTGGCGCTGCAAATAGGCGTCGAGATCCTTGCGGTTGGCCCAGGCAGTACCATAGATGCGCTGCAACATCGCATTGGCGGAATCACCCCGCCAGTAGGCACCGGCCACCTTGGTCAGCTTGAAGGCCGGTATCCTGCCGGTATCGGGCACATGGGGGCCACGGCACAAATCGGTGAAATGGCCCTGGCTGTAGAGGGAAATCACTTCATCCTGGGGGATCGCGGCGATGATTTCGGCTTTGTATTCCTCACCCAAACCCCGAAAAAATGCCACCGCTTCATCGCGGCCCATTTCCGTCCTGGACACCGGCAGTGCGGCTGCAGCCAGTTCGTGCATGCGCGCCTCGATGGCGTCGAGGTCCTCGGGCGTGAAGGTGCGGTGGTAGGCGAAGTCGTAGTAGAAACCGTCCTCGATCACCGGGCCGATGGTGACCTGCGCCTCGGGAAAGAGCTCCTTGACCGCCTGCGCCAACAGGTGGGCACAGGAGTGGCGGATGACTTCCAGCCCGTCGGCATCGCGCGCGGTGACGATTTCCAGCGTCGCATCGTGGTCGATGATCTGGCTGGTATCGACCAGGCGGCCGTCCACCCGACCGGCCAAGGCGGCCTTGGCCAGGCCCGAACCGATGTCGGCAGCAACGGCGGCGACGGCCACGGGGCCGGGAAATTCGCGGCAGCTGCCATCGGGCAAGGTGATACGCGGCATGGAACCTGCTCCGACACAGTGGTGGCCCCTACCAAAGGCCACATGAGGACTGCAACCCGTTGTATTCAAACACCACCGCCCAGGCGGCGGCGATTGGTAGGCACGAGTGGACTCGAACCACCGACCCCCACCATGTCAAGGTGGTGCTCTAACCAACTGAGCTACGTGCCTGAAAAGGCTAGTAATTTACCAGCCGATACCTATCCTGACAAGCCGGCCATTGCTGGCTGTGGCAGAACTGCATCTGGCGGACCGGACGGGACTCGAACCCGCGACCTCCGGCGTGACAGGCCGGCATTCTAACCGACTGAACTACCGGTCCGATGGTGGGTGGTACAGGGGTCGAACCTGTGACCTACGGCTTGTAAGGCCGTCGCTCTCCCAACTGAGCTAACCACCCGTTGAGGAGACGCGCATTCTACCGGAAGCGCCCCACCTGTCAACGCAATCGGCACCACTTTATACTTTGCGGCCCGCTTGCATCCGGCCCGACGGCGGCCGCCCCCGTACCATGGAAATCCATCGCTCTTTCACCTTCGAGGCGGCTCATCTGCTGCCCAATGTGCCGCCGGACCCCAAGTGCCGACGGCTGCACGGCCACTCCTTCCAGGTCACGGTGCGCGTCACCGGGCCGGTCGGCGAGGTCAGCGGCTGGGTGATGGACTTCGCCGAGCTGAAGGCCGCCTGCAGCCCCATTCACGAGGCGCTCGACCACCGCTACCTGAACGACATCCCGGGCTTGGAAAACCCCACCAGCGAGAATATCGCGCGCTGGATCTGGGCCAGATTGAATGGTGACCTGGCGGGGCTCACCACCGTCGAGGTACGCGAGACCTGTAGCAGTGGCTGTATCTACCGCGGCGACTGACCAGCCACAATCCGCACGGCGACGACGGCGGTGAGAATCCTGCGCCTGACCATCGCCTTTCAGCTGCCGGCTTGCCACTCGCTCAAGGACAAGCGGCGGCGGCTCCAGGGTCTGCGCGACCGCTTCGGCAGCAAGCCCAACATCGCCGTCTCGGAGTCGGACTGGCACGATCTGCATGACCGCGCCCACTGGACCTTTGTGGTAATCGGCGAAAATTCCCGCGTGGTGGAGGCCGTACAGGACTCAATCCTCACTTACGCCAGCCAATCCCTGGATGCCATCGTCACCCACTGCGATCGGGAATATCTGAGCTGAGGCGATGCGTGCGTTCATCGGTTGTCCATTGTCCGCCGCCGATCGCACGCGGCTCGGCGCCTGGCTGGATGCGCACCTGCC
>JADLCO010000082.1 GCA_020847115.1 Pseudomonadales bacterium
CCACCGCTTGATTTCTTCTTCCATCGTGATGCTCATCGGGTATCTCCTCACAAGGTTATACCTGAGCAGAAAATCACTGGGTCATTACACATTCGCATCACTGACTGCACTCTTAAGCGCCGGCCAAAAAAGAACTCTTTCGCTTCGAAGCTGAAAGCCTTCGACTTCTTCAAACTGCACAATAAGCAATGTTTTGTTATCAGGCATAAGAAGAAACAAATATGTATTCATATATCCAACATACTTGATTCTATTACTATCGCCTTGGCCATAAGGAATTTCCAATCCAGGTATTTTTCCAGATACAACATACTTGCATCTGTAGCCGTTAATTACACCTAAAGCATCTATATTCCCTTGGCTGTATGAATAAAGTGGCAATATAGCGAAAAAACAAACCAGGAGAGACCTAGTTTTACTATTTGGAATAATTTCTGAAAAAAAACTGCACCTTAAAGATAAAACATATACGGGTAGCACAGCCAACAAAGGGATTACATGCCACTTTACTTCAGAACCAAACAGCCAAACAGAAACCGTAGCTATCACGTAAAGATAAATAATTCTATTTTTGTGGCGAAATAAGAAGCCTCCTACTCTAGTTTCTGGGCCAAGTCCAGGAGGCAATTCATTGCCACTTCCCCAAGCAAACATTCCGATGGTTGTCCCTATCACTACACCAAGAAAAACTGAAGCGATAGGGTACAAAGATAGCTTTACCACATCGGCAAGACCGATGTATTCCAAAATGTTTATATCGAACCGACCCCAATACCCCCACAGATACAACACCCCAACCGTTATCAAATAAAAAGATCCATAATAAACATATGGAGTATTTCGTTTTCCTGCAGATTGAATTTCTTCATCCACAAATTTATTTCCTTTGCGCGCTGATCCGGCTGGCACGCTGCATCCCACCAAGTGAGCCCGCTACACTGCGGACAGATTCCTAGCAAGAACGGTAACACAGCTAGGGTCTATGCGCCCGCGCCAGATATTCGTGGCTCTGCATCTCCTGCAGCCGGCTGCGGGTGCGGGCAAATTCGAAGGCGAGGCGGGTGCCGGTATAGAGATCGGCGAGCGGCACGGCGGCGGTCAGCGCCAGCTTGACGTTGCGGTCGTAGAATTCGTCGACCAGATTGATGAAACGGCGCGCCTGATCGTCGCGCGAACCGTCGAGCGCGGGCACGTCGCTGACCAGCACGGCGTGGAATTCCCGCGCCAACTCGATGTAATCGTTCTGGCTGCGCGGGCCGTCGCAGAGCGCGGCGAAATCGAACCAGGCGACGTCTTCGGCGACGTGGCGGGCGACGATCTCGCGCCCCTCCACTTCCAGCTTCACGTCCTTGCGGATTTCATCGACCGAGGGCGCCAGGCCGCGGAATACCGCCATCAGCTGGTCGTCGGCGGCGCTGCCCAGGGGCTCGTAGTACAACGGAGCGCTGGTGAGGGTGCGCAGGCGATAGTCGATGCCGCCATCGACGTTCAGCACCTCGCAATGGCGCTTGACCAGTTCGATCGCGGGCAAAAATCGCTGGCGCTGGAGGCCGTTCTCGTACAGGCGATCGGGCTCGATGTTGGAAGTGGCGACTAGCGTGACGCCGCGCTCGAACAGGGTTTCCAGCAGGCCGGCGAGGATCATGGCGTCGCCGATGTCGGAGACGAAGAATTCGTCGAAGCACAACACCCGGGCTTGGTCGGCGATGCCGGCGGCGACCAGGCGCAGAGGATTGCGCTCTCCCTTGAGGCGCCTGAGATCGCGGTGCACGCGCTGCATGAAGCGGTGGAAGTGCATACGGAGCTTGCGCTGGAAGGGCAGGCTCTCGTAGAAGCTGTCCATCAGGTAGGTCTTGCCGCGCCCCACCCCACCCCAGAAGTAGAGGCCGCGCACCGGCACCGCGCGGCGGTTGCGCAGCAGGCGCGCGAACAGACCCTGCTGCGCGCGGCTGGCGGCGAGCAGCTGTTCGTAGACGGCTTGCAGCCTGGCCACCGCGACTTCCTGGGCGGCATCGGCGACGAAATCCGCGCGCTGGAGATCCTGGCGGTAGCGTTGCATCGGGGTCATGACGGGGCGGGCACCGGGCTGAGGCGCGCGAACTGTAGCGGGGTGGGAAAGCCCCTTCAAGAAACCGGCGGTGGCGCGCCGACGCCGGCGAGCGCGGCGGCGACGACCGGCGCCAGCTCCCGCTCCAGCGCCACCAACTCGCCGTGGAAAAAGTGGCTGGCCTCGGGCAGGAGGATCACCGGACCCGCAGCGGCGCGCGCAGCCGCCCAGGCCGTGACTGCATCGGCATCGACCAGGTCGTCGGCGCCGCCGAGCACGATGGTGGTGGGGCAGGCGAAATCACCACGGGGTGCGTAGGGATAGCGATCCACCGGCGGCGCGACCAGGACGAGATGGCGCGCGGCGATGCGCTCGCTGGTGGCCGCGGCGATGGCCGAGCCGAACGAATAGCCGGCCAGGAGCAGCGCGGCACCCGGCCATTGCTGCTGTGTCCAGCCGGCCACGGCGAGCAGATCGTCCACCTCGCCGCGACCCTCATCGTGAACTCCGGCGCTGCCGCCCACGCCACGGAAGTTGAAGCGCACCGCGACCGCGCCGAGACGGCGGTACAGGCGCGCCAGGGTGGTCACCACCTTGTTGTCCAGGGTGCCGCCGTAGAGCGGGTGGGGATGGGCGATGATCGCCACCAGCGCTGGTGGGGATTCCGGCGCGTCTTCGGGCGCCTCCCAGCGCACCTCGATGGCACCGGCCGGGCCGGGGACGACGGTTGCTCGGGCGCTCATGGTGTTTCACTCCGCAACGGGTTGGCCGGCCAAGAGCCGGCGGATATTCACTGGCCACGGCTGGCGGTCGCAGCAGGCACCCATCGAGCTGCTAGAATCCGGGTTCACCCAGCCCGCGTGGAGCCCGCCATGACCCAAGCAGCGATTCCCCTGGCGCTTGCCGCCCTGCTGGTCGGACTCCTGGCCGGCATCGCCCTGGGCCGCCGGCTGGCGGCGCGCTCCGGCGCCGGGGGGCGGCTCGCCGACCAGCTCCGCTCCCGCGACCAGCGCCTGCAGGTGCATGAGCGCCAGGTCGCCGAGCACTTCGAGCGCACCGCGGCGCTGACCGAGGCGCTCGACCAGGCCGTCGGCGAACTGCGCGGCCACCTCGCCGCCGGCGCCGGCAACCTGGTCAATGCCGAGCTGGGCCGACGCATCGCAGCGGGCGCCGCGGGCACCAAGCCGTCGGAGCAAGGCGTCACCCCGCCGCGCGACTACGCGCCGAGCCAGGGACTGCTGCGCGGCGAGCGCCCGGCAGCGGAGCGCGCCGGCAAGGGAAGCCCCGCACCCCTGCAGCTGGTCGGCGACGAGGACGACCCCACCCTGAAAGTGGGCTGAGCCGAGTCGACACAGCGGTCTGCGCCGGAGAAACCCTCAGCGGGCGGAATGCCCCGTCAGCTCAACTTTCACCTTCTCATGGGCCTCCAGTGCCGCGTAATACTTCTGCAGCACCTTGAGCACTTCCGGCCGTGAAAAATTGTCCGGCACCGGCTGATCCTCGCTGAGCAGCTTGCGCAGCTTGGTGCCCGACACCTTCACGTGGTGGCTCTCGTCGTGGGGGCAGGTGCGCGCTGAGGCCATGGTGCCGCAGGCATTGCACCAGTAGGTCCAGTCGATCTTCAGCGGTTTGGTTTCCAGCGCATCCTTCGGAATCTCGTCGAAAATGTGCTGGGCATCGAACGGGCCGTAGTAGTCGCCCACACCGGCGTGGTCGCGGCCCACGATCAGGTGCGAACAGCCGTAGTTCTGCCGGAACAGCGCGTGCAGCAGTGCCTCGCGGGGACCGGCGTAGCGCATGTCGAGCGGATAGCCGGACTGCACCACGGTATTTTTCACGAAGTATTTATCGATCAGCACACCAATGGCTTCCTGGCGCACATCGGCGGGGATGTCGCCGGGCTTGAGCTTGCCAAGCAGTGAATGTACCAGCACGCCATCGCAGATTTCGATGGCGATCTTGGCCAGATATTCGTGGGAGCGGTGCATCGGATTGCGAGTCTGGAACGCCGCCACCGTAGTCCAGCCGTTGCGCTCGAACAGGGCGCGTGTCTCCGCGGGCGTCATGTAGATGCCGGGATAGGTCGCCGGAAATTCACCCTGGGAGAACACCTGCACCGGGCCGGCCAGATTCACGTCGCCCTGCTCCAGCACCATCTTCACGCCGGGATGGGCGGGGTCCGCGGTGCGAAACACCTGCCGGCACTCGTGCTCCTTGTCGATGCGATACTTTTCCTCGAGCACCATGGCGCCCATCAGCTCGCCGCTCTCGCCGTCGACCAGGGCGATTTCTCCGCCGATGTTGAGGCCATCCGCGGTGGCGGTGTCGGCGGACAGGGTGATCGGGATCGGCCAGAACAAGTCATTGGCCAGCCGCATGTCGTCGCACACGCCGCGCCAGTCGGCCGCGCCCATGAAGCCCCGCAGTGGCGTGAAGCCCCCGATGCCGAGCATGATCAAATCGCCGACTTCGCGGGAACTGAGCCGCACCTGGGGTAGCGTCGCCGCCCGCTTGCGGGCGTCGGCGAGCGCCGCGCCTTCGAGCAGCAAGGGTTGCAGCGCGTCGGCGCCGTGGGGTTTTACCAATGCGGTCATTGCCTACTCCAGATTGCCGGACCGAGCCGCCGAGAAGCGGAAACGGGGCGGAGGTGAATGGGGCGTGACATAATAGCCTGCTCCTTCCGCACAGGAAAACGCGCCGCCATGCGTTGGCTCCGCTCTCTGGCCGGCCCGGTGGTGCTCGGGCTGGCGATCGCCGCGCTGGTGTTGTGGCGGCTGCCGCCGCGCGCCGCCGACGTTCCGCGCGGGCCGGTCGCTGCCGCGTCGGAAGCATTGCAGGCGGAAGCCGAGGACCGGGTTTCCTACGCCGCTGCGGTGCGCCGCGCCGCCCCTTCGGTGGTCAATATCTACACCCGCAAGCTGCTGGCCGAGCGCCGCCGCCCGCTGCGCGACGACCCGCTCTACCGGCGCTTTTTCGACCAGAGCGCGCAGCATCAGCAGCAGCGCATGGAGAGCTCGTTGGGCTCGGGCGTGATCGTCAGCCGCGAGGGCTACATTCTCACCAATGCCCACGTGATCGACGGCGCCGACGAAATCATCGTGCTGCTCGCCGACGGCCGCGAGGCCCAGGCGCGGATGGTGGGCACCGATGTGGAGACCGACCTGGCGGTGCTCAAGGTGGATCTGGACGAGTTGGTCGCGATCCCGGTGGGCAATTCCTCCCAGGCTCGGGTCGGCGATGTGGTGCTGGCGATCGGCAATCCATTCGGCCTCGGCCAGTCAGTGTCCCAGGGCATCATCAGCGCGCTGGGCCGCGGCCTCGGCCTCAACACCTACGAGAATTTCCTGCAGACCGACGCCGCCATCAACCGGGGCAACTCCGGCGGCGCGCTGATCGATGCCTACGGCAACCTGATCGGTATCAATACCGCGATGCTGGACAGCAGCAGTTCCCAGGGCATCAGCTTCGCCATTCCGGTGAAGACCGCGATCAAGGTGCTGGGCGACATCGTCCGCCACGGTCAGGTGATCCGCGGCTGGCTCGGCGTGCAGGCGCAGCAGCTTCCGCCCGACGCCGCGCGCGCACTGGGGTTGTCGCCGCCCTCGGGCCTGCTGGTGCAGGAAATCCAGCCGGGCAGCCCGGCCGAGGCCGGCGGCCTGCAGGTCGGCGACGTCATCACCCACGTCAACGGCGAACCGGTGTTCGACGGTGCCTACAGCACCAATCTGATCGCCGACCTCAAGCCGGGGACGCAAGTGCGGCTCCAGGTGCTGCGCGGCAATGCGCCGCTGTCGATCGCGACCACCGTGGGAACCCGGCCGACGGTCAACTGAGCAGTTCGCCGAGCGCCGCCAAGAGGCGCTGGTGCTGCGCCTCGGTGCCCACGGTGATGCGCAGGAACTGCGCGATGCGCGGCTTCTCGAAGTGGCGCACCAGCACGGCGCGGCGGCGCAGGCCCTCGTACAGCTCCCGCCCGCCGCACCGCGGATGGCGGGCGAAGACGAAGTTCGCCGCCGAGGGCAGCACCTCGAAACCCAGGCCGGCGAGCGCCCCGACCAGCGCCTCGCGGCTGGCGATGATGCGCTGGCGCTGGGCCTGAAACCAGGCCTCGTCGGCGAAGGCGGCAATGCCGCCGGCGATCGCCAGGCGATCCAGCGGATAGGAATTGAAGCTGTTCTTGACCCGGTCCAGGGCCTGGATCAGCCCGGCGTCGCCGATCGCAAAGCCCAGCCGCAGCCCGGCCAGGGCGCGGGATTTGGACAGCGTCTGCACCACCAGCAGGTTGGGGTGATCGGCGATCAGCGGCACCGCGGACTCGGCGCCGAAGTCCACGTAAGCCTCGTCCACCAGCACCACGGCATCGCGGTTGGCCGCCGCGAGTGCGGCGATGTCCGCCCGCGGCAGCGCGCGCCCGGTGGGCGCGTTGGGGTTGGCGATGACGATACCGCCGGTGCCGCCATTCCCATCGCCACAATAGTCGGCGAGGTCGATGGCGTAGTCGGCGGTCAGCGGCACCTCACTCCAGGGAATACCATAGAGCCGGCAGTAGACCGGGTAGAAGCTGTAGGTGATGTCCGGAAACCACACCGGGCGGCCGTGATCGAGCAGTCCCAGGAAGGCATGGGCCAGGACTTCGTCGGAGCCGTTGCCGACGAATACCTGGTCGGCCGCGACGCCGTGGTAAGCGGCGATGGCGGCCTTGAGCTCGTCCGCTTCCGGCGGCGGATACAGCCGCAGATTGTCATCCGCCGCAGCGCGCACCGCGGCCAGCACCTGCGGCGAGGGCGGATAGGGATTTTCGTTGGTGTTGAGCTTGACGATGTCGGGCAGCCGCGGCTGTTCGCCCGGCACATAGGGCGCGAGCTCGCGGATCGTGGGGCTCCAGTAGGGATTAGTCACGGGTGCCGGCTCCGCGGTACTCGGCGGAGCGGGCGTGGGCGGTCAGGGACTCGCCCCGCGCCAGCACCGCGGCGATGCCGGCGAGCTGCACCGCCCCGGCCGGGGAACAGCCGATGATCGAGGTGCGCTTCTCGAAATCGTAGACGCCGAGCGGCGAGGCGAAGCGCGCGGTCGCCGAGGTCGGCAGCACGTGGCTCGGCCCGGCGCAGTAGTCGCCGATCGCCTCCGGGGTATGAGGGCCCAGAAACACCGCACCGGCGTTGCGCACCGCATCCAGCCAGCGCTCGGGCTCGGCGACGGCCAGCTCCAGGTGTTCCGGGGCGATGCGGTTGGCGAGCGCCATGGCCTCATCCAGATCCCGCACCAGCACCAGGGCACCGCGCCCGGCCAGGGCCGCGGCGGCGATCTCGCGGCGCTCCAGGGCCGGCAGCAGCCGCGCGATGCTGTCCGCGACCCGGCCGCGGAACTCCGCGTCCGGGGTGAGCAGGATGGCCTGCGCCAGGGCATCGTGTTCGGCCTGGGACAAGAGGTCCATGGCGATCCAGTCGGGATCGGCGCTGCCGTCGCAGACCACCAGCACTTCCGAAGGTCCGGCGACCATATCGAGGCCGACGCGGCCGAACACCTGGCGCTTGGCGGCGGCGACATAAGCGTTGCCGGGGCCGACGATCTTGTCCACCGCGGGCACGGTCCCGGTGCCAAAGGTGAAGGCGGCAATCGCCTGGGCGCCACCCATGGTGAACACCCGGTCGACGCCGGCGAGGGCAGCGGCGGCCAGCACCATGGGGTGCAGGGCGCCGGCCGGCGCCGGCACCGCCATCAGGATCTCGCCGACCCCGGCGACGCGCGCGGGGATGGCGTTCATCAGCACCGAGGAGGGATAGCTGGCCTGACCGCCGGGCACATAGATGCCGACCCGGGCGAGCGGGGTCACCCGCTGGCCGAGGCGGTTGCCTTGGGCGTCACGATACTCCCAGGATGCCTGCTTCTGGCGCTCGTGGAAGGCGCGGATGCGCTCGGCGGCCGCGGTCAGCGCCGCGCGCTGCGCCTCCGGCAGTGCGGCCAGTGCCGCTTCGAGCTCGGCGCGGGGAATCTCCAGCTCCGCCGCCGCGGTCAGCCGGCGGCGATCGAGGCGATTGGTGTATTCGACCAGGGCGGCATCGCCGTGCCGGCGCACCGCGGCGAGGATTTCCGCGACCGCCCGTTCCAGCGCCGAGTCGGCCACCGCCTCCCAGTCGAGCAGCGCGGCGAGGCGGCACTCGAAGTCGGCAGCCCGCGTGTCGAGCAGCGCGATCGGCGCGGGGTTCATCGCGCAGCCCCCACGACCTGCCGCAAACCGTCGAGCAGCGGCTGGATCAGCGCGAACTTGGTCTTCAGCGCGCCCTTGTTGACGATCCGCCGCGAGCTGATGTCGGCGATCAGTTCGCGCGCCTCGAGGCGGTTGGCGGTGAGCGTGGTACCGGTATCCACGATATCGACGATCTCGTCGGCCAGCCCGATCACCGGGGCGACCTCCATGCCGCCGTAGAGCTTCACGAGATCGACCTGGCGCCCCCGGGCCGCGTAGTAACGGCGAGCCACGTTGACGTATTTGGTGGCGACCCGCAGCCGCCCGCTGCGCGGCGCGCCGCCGATGGGGCCCGCGGTCATCAGCCGGCAGCGGGCGATGCCGAGATCGATGGGCTCGTAGTAGAACTCGCCGCCGCCGTGCTCGAGCAGCATGTCCTTCCCCGCCACGCCCAGGTCGGCGGCGCCGAACTGGACATAGGTGGGCACGTCGGAACCGCGCAGCACCAGGATCCGCACCCCCGGTCGCTGGGTCTCGAACACCAGCTTGCGGCTGGCGGCGATGTCCTCCGTGGGCACGATGCCGGCGCGGGCGAGCAGCGGCAGGGCCTCGCCGAGGATGCGGCCCTTGGTGACCGCGAGCGTCAGGGTCGGCTGCGGGCTCATGGTCGGGCCTCCCTCAGCCGGGCACCCGGCGGATGCGCGCGCCGAGCTGCTGGAGCTTCTCCTCGATGCACTCGTAGCCGCGGTCGATGTGGTAGATCCCGTCCACCACGGTCTCGCCCTCGGCCACCAGACCGGCGATCACCAGACTCGCCGAGGCGCGCAGATCGGAGGCCATCACCGGCGCCGCCTGCAGTTTGGGAACCCCGGTGATGATCGCGGTGTTGCCCTGCAGCACGATATTGGCGCCCATGCGATTGAGCTCGTGAGTCTGGATCAGGCGGTTCTCGAAAATGGTCTCGGTGACGGTGCCGATGCCCTCGGCGATCACGTTGACCGCAGTGATCTGCGCCTGCATGTCGGTGGGAAACGCCGGGTAGGGCGCGGTGCGCAGGTTGACCGCACGCGGCCGGCGGCCGGCCATGTCGAGCTCGATCCAGTCGCCCCCGGTGTTGATCTGGGCCCCGGCCTCCTCGAGCTTGAGCAGTACGGCCTCCAGGATGTGCGGATCGGTATTCTTGAGCCGCACCCTGCCCCCGGTGGCGGCCGCGGCGGCGAGATAGGTACCGGTCTCGATGCGGTCGGGCATGATCTGGTAGTGGCCGCCCAGCATCGAGGCGACGCCGTCGATCACCAGCGTGTCCGACCCGGCGCCGCTGACCCGGCCGCCGAAGGCGTTGAGGCAATTGGCCAGATCGACGATCTCGGGCTCACGCGCGGCGTTCTCGATCACGGTGCGCCCCTGGGCCAGGCTGGCCGCCATCATCAGGTTCTCGGTACCGCCGACGGTGACCATGTCCATCAGGATGTGGGCGCCGCGCAGGCGGCCGTCGACGTGGGCGTGGATGTAGCCGCCGTTGATCTCGATCTCCGCGCCCAGCGCCTCCAGGCCACGCAGGTGCAGATCGACCGGCCGGCTGCCGATCGCGCAGCCGCCGGGGAACGATACCCGGGCCTCGCCATAGCGCGCGAGCAGCGGCCCCAGCACCAGGATCGAGGCGCGCATGGTCTTGACCAGATCGTAGGGCGCGGTGCGGGTATGCAGGCGGCTGGTATCCACCTCGATGCTCATGCGCTCGTTCAGCACCACATCGACGCCCATGCAGCTCAACAGCTCGATCATGGTGGTGATGTCGTGGAGGTGGGGAATGTTGCCGATGGTGACCGGACCCTCGGCCAGCAGCGTCGCCGCCAGGATCGGCAGTGCGGCGTTCTTGGCGCCCGAGATGCGAATCTGGCCGCACAGGGGAACACCACCGGAAATCAGTAATTTATCCATCGAGGCAGGGCGTCATGGTCAAGCGGGAGCGCCGCAGTGGCGGCGCCTCAGCGCGCGCGCCACTCGGCCGGCGTATAGGTGCGGATATGCACGGCATGGACTTCGCCGGCGGCGATCAGCTCCTTGAGCGCGGCGTACACCCGCTGCTGGCGCTGCACCGGACGCAAGCCCTGAAACAGATCGCCGATCGCGGTGACGCCGAGATGGTTGCCCTCGCTCGCCACCTGCACTTCGCAGCCGGCGAGCGCGCGGCTCAGGCGTTCTTTGATGGCATCGATATCCATGCAGGAGTGGCTCCGCAATCAAGGTGATGAACGCACAAGATGAGCGGGGAGCGACCGGTTTGGCTCGCGGCGGATGGCCACGCCGCGCATCGGACGCCGCTCCAGTCGGAACTTTCACCGCCGCGCACTATAGCATCATCGCCAGTGGCCGTCCGCTCGCCGCCCGTCCGGGGCCGGCGCGCGGTTTGTTGTTGCTATACTGGCGGCCAGTTGCGCACTGACGACCCAGCTCCCCCATGCGGGATATCGATCCCATCGCGTCGGCCCGGCGCACCATCGACATCGAGGCCAATGCGGTCGGCCGGCTGAGCGAACGCATCGACGCCCATTTCGCTACCGCCTGCGAACTGCTCCTCGCCTGCCGCGGGCGCGCCGTGGTTACCGGCATGGGCAAGTCCGGCCACATCGCCAACAAGATCGCGGCGACCCTGGCCAGTACCGGCACGCCGGCGTTCTTCGTCCATCCCGGCGAGGCCAGCCACGGCGACCTGGGCATGATCACCCGCCAGGACGTGGTGATCGCGATCTCCAATTCCGGTGAGACGACGGAGATCACCACGCTGATCCCGCTGCTGAAGCGGCTCGCAATTCCCTTGATCGCCATGACCGGGGCGCCGAACTCGCTCCTGGCGCGCACCGCCGACGTCCACCTCGACGTCAGTGTCGCCCAGGAGGCCTGTCCGCTGGGTCTGGCACCGACCACCAGCACCACGGTGACCCTGGTGATGGGCGACGCCCTGGCGGTCGCCCTGCTCGAAAAACGCGGCTTCAGTGCCGAGGATTTCGCCTTCTCCCACCCCGGCGGCAAGCTCGGCCGCCGGCTGCTGCTCAAGGTCGGCGACATCATGCACGCCGGCGGCGAGGTGCCCCGTGTGACCGAGGACAAACCGTTACGCCACGCGCTCCTGGAAATGACCCAGAAGGGCTTCGGCCTCACCACCGTGGTCAACGCCGACGGCGAACTGCTCGGCGTGTTCACCGACGGCGACCTGCGCCGCGCCATCGACCATCAGGTGGACATCAATGTCGCCCGGGTGGGCGAGGTGATGACGCGCAGCTGCAAGACGGTGCCGGCGGACCTGCTCGCCGCGGAGGCGCTCGGCATCATGGAGAGCCACAAGATCACCGCGCTGGTGGTGACCGATGCCAGCCGCCCGGCGGGCGTGATCCACATGCACGATTTGCTGCGGGCGGGCGTGGTATGAACGCCGCGATCGCGGCCGCAGCCGCCGTCCGCCTGGCGGTGTTCGACGTGGATGGGGTGCTCACCGACGGGCGCCTCCACTATGGCGCAGATGGCGGCGAGTACAAGAGTTTCCACGTGCGCGATGGCCTGGGCATCAAGCTGCTGCGCCGCGCCGGCATCCAGGTGGGCATCATCACCGCGCGCAATTCACCAATCGTGGCGCGCCGCGCCGCCGAGCTCGGCATCGACCATCTGCTGCAGGGCCGGGAGGACAAACTGGTGGCACTGCGCGAGCTGGTGGCCAGCGCCTTTCCGGCCTGGCACGGCGACCTCGGCGCCGTCGCCTACATGGGCGACGACCTGCCCGACCTGCCCGCCATCCTCGCCGTCGGCCTCGGCATGACCGTGGCCGACGCCGCCGCGGCGGTGGCCGCGCAGGCGCCCTGGCGGGCCAGTCGGCCGGGGGGCGCTGGCGCGGTGCGCGAAGCCGCCGAGCTCATCCTCAGCGCCCAGGGCCGGGTGGACCTGCTGGAAATGCCGCGGTGAAGAATCTGTCGCTGGCCATCTCGGCGGTGGTCGTGGTGCTGGCATTCGTCCTCTTCTGGGATCGGCTTCCGGGCCTGTTCGGCGCACGCGAACCGCGCCGTGGCGCCCTGCTGCCAACCGCCGACAGCTACATGCGCGCCACCCAGACCCACAAGTTTGACGCCCAGGGCCGGCTCAGCTATCACCTGACCACCGACCACAGCGAGTACTTCGAATCCCGCGACGAGGTGCTCATGGCCGAGCCCCGGCTCCTCGCCAACGGCGATCCCGGGGCCGCCCCCTGGCACTTGAAGGCCGCCACCGGGGTACTCCACAATGCCGACCGCCGCGTCGAGTTGCACGACAACGTGGTCGTCTGGCGAGACGGACCCCAGGGCAGGAATGAATTGAGGACCTCGAAGTTGGTGTATCTCCCGGACGCCCGCCGCGTGCAGACCGATCAGCCGGTCAAGTTGATCTCCCCGACCTCCACCACCGACGGGGTCGGTCTCGACGGGGATCTCGAACGGCAGACCTACCGTCTCCTGGCGCAGGTGCGCAGTGTTCACCAGCCGCGTTAACCCGGTTGCGAAATGGCTCGCGGCGCTGGCCGTGCTGCTGCCCGCGCTGGGCCAGGCGCTGCCCGAAGACCGCAACCAGCCGATCCGGATCGAATCCGACAGCGCCCGGCGCGATGCCCGTGACGACCTCGTCATCTACGAGGGTTCGGTGCGCATCGAACAGGGCACCCTGCACATCGAAGCCGACAAGGTCACCGTGCATTTCGCCAACGGCGAAGCCAACCGCATCGTCTGCGAAGGCGCGCCGGCGGTCTATCGCCAACAACAGAAGCCGGACAGCACGCCGGTGGATGCCCGGGCCCGGCAGATCGACTACCTCATGGGCCAGGACTTGGTGGTCCTCACCGGCGCCGCGCGCGTCGAACAGGCAGGATCGGTGCTCGAGGGCGAACGCATCACTTACGACGTGGCCAAGGAACAGATCCAGGCGCGCGGCGACGAAACCAACCGCCGCATCCGCATGGTGATACCGCCCAAGCAGCAGCCGGAAGCGCGCTGATGGCGGTGCTGTACGCCGAGAATCTGGCCAAGTCCTACCGCAAGCGCGCCGTGGTAAGCGACGTCTCGCTCTCGGTGGCGAGCGGCGAAGTGGTCGGCCTGCTGGGACCCAACGGCGCCGGCA
>JADLCO010000083.1 GCA_020847115.1 Pseudomonadales bacterium
ATCATGATGCGCGTCTGCCACCTCAATACCTGTCCAGTGGGCGTCGCCACCCAGGACCCGCAGCTGCGCGCGCGCTTCACCGGTGATCCGGCCCACGTGGTCAATTTCATGCGCTTCATCGCCACCGAGATGCGCGAGCTCATGGCCGAGCTGGGTTTCCGCTCCATCGCGGAGATGGTCGGCCGCACCGACCGCCTGGAACCGCGCCGCGCCATCGCCCACTGGAAGGCGAAGGGGCTCGATTTCAGCAATATCCTCTATCAGCCGGAGGTCGGCCCCGAGGTCGGCCGCTATTGCCAGATGCCCCAGGACCATGGCCTCGACAAGGCGCTCGACAACACCACCCTGCTCGAGCTGTGCAAGCCCGCGCTGGAGCGCCGCGAGCCGGTGCGCGCCACCCTGCCGATCCGCAACATCAACCGCGTGGTGGGCACCATCCTGGGCAGCGAGGTCACCCGCCGCCACGGCCCCGACGGCCTGCCCGACGGCACCCTCCACATCCGCTTCCAGGGCAGCGCCGGGCAGAGTTTTGGTGCCTTCATGCCCAAGGGCCTGACCTGGGAGATCGAAGGCGACGTCAACGACTACCTGGGCAAGGGTCTGAGCGGCGGCCGCATCATCGTCTACCCGCCCAAGGGGTCGCCCTTCATCGCCGCCGAGAACATCATCGCCGGCAACGTCGCGCTCTACGGCGCCACCGCAGGTGAGGTGTTCATCGCCGGCATGGCCGGCGAGCGCTTCGCGGTGCGCAACTCCGGCGTCACCGCGGTGGTCGAGGCGGTCGGCGATCACGGCTGCGAGTACATGACCGGCGGCACCGTGGTGGTGCTCGGCGCCACCGGGCGCAACTTCGCCGCCGGCATGAGCGGCGGCATTGCCTACGTGCTCGACGAGACCGGGATCTTCCCACCCCACTGCAACCCGCAGATGGTGGCCTTGGAAGCCTTCGCCGACGACGACGAGGCCGAGCGGGTCCGGGCGCTGATCCAGCGCCACGCCGAGCTGACCGGCAGCCAGCGTGCCCGCGATGTACTCGCGCGCTGGCAGCGGCACCGCGCGCACTTCGTCAAGGTGATGCCCAGGGACTACAAGCGCGTGCTGCTCGCGCTCGAGCGGGCGCAGCAGCAGGGACTGAGCGGCGAAGCCGCGGTCAATGCCGCGTTCGAGGAAAACGCCCGCGACCTGGCCCGCGTCGGCGGCGGTTGATCACCGCCGCCCCACACATCGACTGATTTCTGGGAGTCCCATGGGCAAGCCGACCGGATTTATCGAGTACCTGCGCGAGCTGCCGGCCGACCGCAGCCCCGCCGAGCGCGTCAAGGACTGGAAGGAATTCCACCATCATCTGCCGGAGCACAAGCTGCGTGAGCAGGGCGCCCGCTGCATGGACTGCGGCGTGCCCTTCTGCCATACCGGGACACTGCTTTCGGGCATGGCCAGCGGCTGCCCGATCAACAACCTGATTCCGGAGTGGAACGATCTGGTCTATCGCGGTCTGTGGAAGGAAGCCCTGGTGCGCCTGCACAAGACCAACAACTTCCCGGAATTCACCGGCCGCGTCTGCCCGGCGCCCTGCGAGGGCTCCTGCGTGCTCGGCATGAACAACCCGCCGGTGACCATCAAGAACATCGAGTGCGAGATCATCGATCACGCTTGGGAGCAGGGCTGGGTGATCCCCGAACCGCCGGCCAAACGCACCGGCAAGACGGTCGCGGTGATCGGCTCCGGCCCGTCCGGGCTCAGCGCCGCCGCCCAACTCAACAAGGCCGGCCACAGCGTCACCGTGTTCGAGCGCGCCGACCGCGCCGGCGGTCTGCTGATGTACGGCATCCCCAACATGAAGCTCGACAAGGAAGCGGTCGTGTTGCGCCGGCTGCGCGTACTGGAACAGGAAGGCATCGTCTTCCGGTGTAACACCGAAGTGGGCAAGGACATCTCCGCCCAGCAATTGCTCAACGACTTCGACGCCGTGGTGGTATGCGCCGGTGCCACCGCACCCCGCGACCTGTCCATCCCCGGCCGCGAACTTCAGGGCGTCCACTTCGCCATGGATTTCCTGCGCGCCAACACCCGCGCGCTGCTCGACGGCAGCCCCGGCGCCGACTACATCTCCGCTGCCGGCAAGGACGTGGTGGTGATCGGTGGCGGCGACACCGGTACCGACTGCGTCGGCACCTCCCTGCGCCACGGCTGCACCAGCCTGCTGCAGGTCGAGATCATGCCCCGGTCGCCCGACCAGCGCGCCCCCGACAACCCCTGGCCCGAGTGGCCCAAGATCCATCGCATCGATTACGGCCAGGAAGAGGCCGCCGCGCGCTTCGGCGCCGACCCGCGCGTCTACCTGACCACCGCCACCCGTTTCGAAGGCGATGCCGACGGCCAGGTCAAGGCCGTGCATCTGGTGGATGTGGAGTGGACCCGCAACGACCAGGGCCAGATGATTCCCAAGCCGGTGTCCGGCACCGAGCGCGTCGCGCCGGCCCAGCTGGTGCTGCTCGCCATGGGCTTTCTGGGCCCGGAACAACCGCTGCTGGACGCCCTGGGCGTCGCGCGCGATCCGCGCTCCAACGTCAAGGCGGAGCACGGCCGGTTCCAGACCAGCGTGCCCAAGGTGTTCGCCGCCGGCGACTGCCGTCGCGGCCAGAGCCTGGTGGTGTGGGCCTTCAACGAGGGCCGCGGCGCCGCGCGGGAATGCGATCGCTTCCTGATGGGCGAGACCGACCTGCCCTGATACCGCCCGGTGCGCGGGTTCGAACCCGCGCACAACGCTCCCGGCCCGTTCACCGCGGCCCCGCCGTGCGCGGACCAGCACAGCTCCGCGGGGTTACACTGGGCACCGGAAGCGCGGACCGGGGGCCGCACGCATGGCATTGCAGCAGCGGGACACGCACCATTACCGGTACGCCGACTACCTCGGCTGGCCGGAGGACGTGCGCTACGAACTGATCGACGGCGTCGCCTGGCTGATGGCACCCCCGCCCACGAGGCGCCACCAGGAACTGGTTGGCGAACTTTTCTATCAGGTGCGGGAAGCTCTGGAAGGCCGACCCTGCCGCGCCTACGTGGCCCCCTTCGATGTGCGCCTGCCGCGCGGCGACGAAGCCGACGCCGACATCGACACCGTGGTCCAGCCCGATGTGCTGGTGGTCTGCGATCCGGCCAAGCTGGACGAGCGCGGTCTGCGCGGCGCGCCGGACTGGGTGATCGAGGTCCTGTCGCCCGCCACCGCCGGCCACGACCAGACCCGCAAGCTCGCCGCCTACGAGCGCGCCGGGGTGCCAGAGGTGTGGCTGGTGCATCCCTCCGATCTGGTGCTGACAATCTATCGCCGTGAAGGCGACCGTTACGGCCGGCCCCTGATCCAGGAACTCGAGGGCGTCACGCCGAGCCTGCTCGACGGCGTCGCCGTCGACTGGCAGCGGGTGCTGGCGCAGCTGTCGCCCCGCTCAGATTGATTCACGCCGCAGTCGCGCCCTGCGCCGCAAGCGGCTATCGAAGCCGCAGACGCTGCCCATGGCGCCGGACCGGGGCTTGACCGGCTCGGCCGCGGGGCGCACGGTTGACCGTCCACCCTCCCGCAACGAGCATTCCATGCGCGACACCGATCCCTACCCCGTGAACTTCGACCAGCGCGATCCGGCGCCCGGCGTCGACCCCCTGTTCGTCGAGCGCTGGTCCCCGCGCGCGCTGCGCAAGGTGGACGTTGCAGAAGCCGAGCTGCGCACCATCTTCGATGCCGCGCGCTGGTCGCCGTCCTGCTACAACGAGCAGCCCTGGCGCTTCGTGACCTCGACGCCGGCGTCCTTCGCCACCTTTCTCGATCTGCTGGTGGAGGCCAACCAGACCTGGGCGCGCAACGCGGCGGTGCTCGGCTTCCTGTTCGCCGACAAGCAGTTTGCCCGCGACGGCAGCGACAACGCGCTCGCCGTGTTCGATGCCGGCGCCGCCTGGATGGCGATGGCTCTGCAGGCGCGCCGGCTGGGCCTCTATGCCCATGGCATGGCGGGCATCGCCTGGGATCGGGCACATGCCGCGCTCGGCATGGACCCGGAGCGGTATGCGCTGTGCGCGGGCTTCGCCATCGGCGCGCTGGGCTGGCCGGAGTCGCTGCCGGAGCCGGCGCGCGCCATGGAACGGCCGTCACCGCGCCGGCCGCTGGCGGAACTCTGGCGTCAGCTGGATTGAGGTTCGACGGCGAGGTCGCGGCGCATGCGGATCGCCGCGGCGCCGTCTTCGTAGTATCCCGGGAGGACACCGGCTGCGACGAAGCCGAGCTTCCGATAGAGGCCGAGCGCCGCGTCGTTGTCGGCGCGCACCTCCAGGCCGAGTGCGGTACAGCCCTGGGCCCGCGCCGCCGCGGCGATGGCCTCGACCAGCGCGGTCGCCACGCCCTGGCCCCGCGCCGCGTCGGCCACCGCGATGCCGTAGAGGCGGCCCCGGGTGGTGTCGGCGCGATACAGGGCGACCGCGTAGCCCAACAGCCGGTCGTCGTCGGCCGCGACCAGGCAGGTAGCCCGAGCCTGGGTCAGCAGGTAGCGGAACTGGCGGGCGTTGAAGCGATCGCTCGCGAAGGCCTCGCGCTCCAGCGCCACCAGGGCCGGCAGGTCGGCGACGGCGGCGCGGCGCAGGCGCCAGCTCACGGTGCCGGGCGCTGCTGGGCGCGGGCTTCGAGGCGGCGCTCGAACTCGGCCATCACCGTGCGGTAGAGCTCCTCGCCGAGCAGGGCGTCCTCGATGCCGCGGTCGATGCTGGGGTTGTCGTTGACCTCGATCACCACCGGGCCCCGCGCCGTCTCCTTGAGATCGACCCCGTAGAGCCCGTTGCCGATCAGGCTGGCGGCGCGCAGTGCCGCGCGGATCACCGGCGCCGGTACCCGGTGCACGGCGACGGCCTCGAAGCCCCCGGTGCGGGTGCCGGCGGCGAGGTGCTGGTAGATCTGCCAATGGCCCTTGGCCATGAAGTACTTGCAGGCATAGATGGCGCGGCCGGCAAGCACACCGATGCGCCAGTCGAAGTCGGTGGCGATGAACTCCTGCACGATCACCACCGCGGACTGGCGCAGCAGGCGTTCGGCGGCGGCCTGGTAGCCGGTCTCGGTATCGACCTTCTCGACGCCCACCGAGAAGGAGCCATCGGGGATCTTCAGCACCAGCGGCGAACCCAGCTGTCCGCGCAGTTCGACGAAATCCGGCACTTCGTCGCCGAACAGCATGCGCGCGGATGGCACCTGGACCTTGTTGGCGGTGAGCAGCTCGTGGAGGAACACCTTGTTGGTGCAGCGGATGATCGAATCCGGATCGTCGATCACCGGCATGCCGGCGCGCGCTGCGCGCTGCGCGAAGCGCAGCGAGGGATGGTTGATGGCGGTGGTCTGGCGGATGAACAGGGCGTCGTATTCGAGCAGCCGGGGCTCATCGTCGAGGGTGATCAGGTCGGCATCGATGCCGAGCAGCCGCGCATGCTTGATGAAGACGTGCAGCGCGCCCTTGTTGCTCGGCGGAAATTTTTCGCTCGGATCCACCAGGATCGCGAGATCGTAGCGGGCGGCGCGCTCGCGGCGCGGCTGGCGCCAGATCTTCTTGCTGAAACCGTCGAGTGCGGCGGCGAACTCGTCCTGGCCGGCATCGTCCAGCTCGGTCAGCGACATCAACCGCAGGCTGGCGATCGACCACTCGGTGCCGCGCTCGAAGGTCACTTCCAGCAGTGGCGCCGGATAGAGCTCGAAAATCTTCTTGGCCACCTTTTCCAGCGGCGCGATGGTGGTATGGCCAAAGCAAATGCGCAGGCGGAAGTTGGCCTCCCCGGCGGCGACGCTGGCGCGCAGGTAGTGGCGCATGCGCCGCAGCAGGTCATCGCTGAGGGTGATGGCGGCGCCGGCGGAGAGCTCGTTGAGGGTGCGCACCGAGGGCAGCACCTTCTGGCCGCGGGCCTCGGCGAGCAGCGAGCAGTAGTAGCCCTGGCTGCGGTAGCTGCAATCACCGCAGAAGTTGTAGACCTGGGCACCGGCGGCACGGTACTCCGGCCGGCTCAGGTAGTCCTTGCTGGAGATCACTTCCTCGGCGGTGTAATAGGGCGCCCAGATCTCCGGGCGGTCCACCACGATATAGAGCTTGGACAAGCAGGGTTCCTGGTAGCCGGTTACTGGGCCGGGCGTGAGGAGGACGCCGGAAACGGCGCCTAGTGTCGCTCATCGGGGCGGGGTGGCGGTAGTATCGGCGCGCGGGTCAGCGGTCGGGAAATACCGCAGGGTTTCGCGCCGCGGTGCTGTGCGCCGGGTGCCATGGCGAAAACCGATTAAGGATATGCGAATAAACCATTTTGCCGATCGACCGCACTGCCTTTATCGTTGCCGCCATCCTTGGCACCCGAACCTCGACCCAGCGGCAGGAGCGCGGCAGATGTCCAATTTGAACCGGGAAACCGTGCTCAGCGTCCATCACTGGACCGATCGCCTGTTCAGCTTCCGCACCACCCGCGATCCGGGTTTCCGCTTCAAGAACGGCTACTTCACCATGATCGGCCTCGAGGTCGAGCGCAAGCCGTTGCTGCGCGCCTACAGTATGGCGAGCGCCAACTACGAGGAAGAGCTGGAGTTCTTCAGCATCAAGGTGCCGGACGGACCGCTGACCTCGCGCCTGCAGAACATCAGCGTCGGCGACGAGGTGCTGGTGGGCCGCAAGCCCACCGGAACCCTGGTGGTCGACCACCTGCTGCCCGGCCGGCGCCTGTACCTGCTCGCCACCGGCACTGGGCTCGCGCCCTTCCTCAGCATCATCCGCGATCTGGAGATCTACGATCACTACGACCAGGTGATCCTGGTGCACGGCTGCCGCCATGTCGCCGATCTGGCCTACCGCGAGATGATCACCGAGGAGCTGCCGCGCCATGAGTTCTTCGGCGAGGTGGTGCGCGAGAAGCTGCGCTACTACCCCACGGTCACCCGCGAGCCCTTTGTGCACCAGGGCCGCATCACTCAGCTGCTGGAGAGCGGCAAGCTGTGCGCGGATCTGGGCCTGCCGCCGCTCAGCGTCGACGACGACCGCTTCATGCTGTGTGGCAGCCCGGCCATGCTCGCCGACATCTGTGGGCTGCTCGACAGCCGGGGCTTTCGCGAGTACGGCAGCGGCGAGCTCGGCCACTATGTGATCGAGCGCGCCTTCGTCGAACGCTGAGGGGTCCGGCGCCGAACCTATCCCTGGGTTGGCTGGACGGGCGCTAGCCGCGCGCCCGTTGCCGGTTGCCGTTGGCCGGCCGTCCGGATGCACTCTGCCCGCTGCGCGGGCGGTTGCCATTGCCGCTGCGATTGCCGTTGCGGTCACTGTTGCCGCTGTGGCTGCCGGTGCCGTTCCCGCCACGTGGGCTGCCGCGACCGGCGTTGTTGCCACCCCCAAAACCGTTGCCGCCGGCGGCACCTCTGCCGCCACCGGAACCGTTGCCCCGACCGCGGCCCTGGCCGCCGCCGCCGCGAACGATGGGCTCGGCCGGGATGCTGGGATCGGGCTCGAAGCCTGGCACCGTCACCTGATCGAGGCGCCGCTTGATCAGCCGTTCGATGCCCTGCAACAGGCCCTTCTCGTCGACGCAAACCAGCGACACCGCGGCGCCGCTATTGCCCGCCCGCCCGGTGCGGCCGATACGGTGGACATAGTCCTCGGCGACCTGGGGCAGCTCGTAGTTCACCACCTGCGGCAGCTGGTCGATGTCGAGCCCGCGCGCGGCGATGTCGGTGGCCACCAGCGCCTGGACGCGCCCGGCCTTGAAATCCGCCAGCGCCTTGGTGCGCGCGCTCTGGCTCTTGTTGCCGTGGATCGCCGCGGCGCTGATGCCGTCGTCGTCGAGCTGCTGCGCGAGGCGGTTGGCGCCGTGCTTGGTGCGGGTGAACACCAGCACCTGGCGCCAGTCGTTGGTGAGAATCAAGCGGGACAGCAGCTCGCGCTTGCGCACGCGATCCACCGGGTGAACGGTCTGGGCGACGGCTTCGGCGGCGGTGTTGCGCCGCGCCACCTCGATGGGCACCGGCGCGTTCAGGAGCTTGTCCGCCAGTGTCCGGATCTCGTCGGAAAAGGTCGCCGAGAACAGCAGGTTCTGGCGCTGGGGCGGCAGTGCCGCGAGCACCTTGCGGATGTCGTGGATGAAGCCCATGTCGAGCATGCGGTCGGCTTCATCGAGCACCAGGATTTCCACGCCGCGCAGATCCACGGTGCGCTGGCCGAGGTGGTCGAGCAGCCGGCCGGGGGTGGCGACCAGAATGTCGACGCCGCGCCGCAGTTCGGCGATCTGCGGGTTGATGCCGACGCCGCCGAAGATCACCGTGCTGCGCAGCGGCAGGTGGCGGCCGTAATCGGCCACGCTGGCGCCCACCTGGGCGGCCAGCTCGCGGGTCGGCGTCAGGATCAGCGCCCGCACCCGGCGCGGGCCGCGTGGAGGTGGCGTCTGACTCAGCAGGTGCAGCAGCGGCAGGGTGAAGCCGGCGGTCTTGCCGGTGCCGGTCTGGGCGCCGGCGAGCACATCCTGGCCGGCGAGAATCGCCGGGATCGCTTGCAGTTGAATGGGGGTGGGCTGGTCGTAGCCCTGATCGGCCACGGCACGGAGCAATTCGGCGCGCAGGCCGAGAGAATCGAAAGACATTGAATATTCCAGAAACAGCGCCTGCCAGGGTCGGCAGCGGTCGCGAGCGGGGTTTCGTAAGAGGTTGAATCGAGGCTAGCCGGAAGGGGTACCGCGAGACCGGGCGCCGACCGCGGCACCCGAGCCGCGCGCACTGTACCAGATCGGCGCGTCCCGTGCAGCCGCGGATTTGTCGGCCGCGGTCATTGCTGCTCTAATCGGGGCGAGCCGCCGCGTGGCGGCGATAACGATCAACCTTCAGTCCAGGGACCTCCGATGGCCACCGATCTGCCCCAGCGCAAGCACCTCTATCAGTTCCACCACTTCGACAGCACCCGTTGGGACGGATTGAAGATCCGCGACGACGACATCCTGATCTGCACCTCGATGAAGAGCGGCACCACCTGGATGCAGCGCATCGTCGCCCTGCTGATCTTTCAGGACCAGCCGCCGGCGCGCTCCTTCCACGATATCTCCCACTGGGTGGACATGCGCGTCGCGCCGATCGACAAGGTACTCGCCGACCTCGAATCCCAGACCCACCGGCGCTTCATGAAGACCCACACCGCGCTGGATGGCCTCACCTACCACCCGCAGATGAAGTACATCGTGGTGGGCCGCGACGTGCGCGATGTCTTCATGTCGCTGTGGAACCACACCTCCAACTACACGCCGGAATTCATCGAAGCGCTCAACAACACCCCGGGCCGGGTCGGTGAGCCCTTCCCGCCCCTGTACCCGGATCTCCACGCGCTCTGGCACGACTGGATCAACAAGGGCAATTTCCCCTGGGAGAGCGACGGCTACCCCTTCTGGTCGCACCTGCACTTCATCCAGAGCTGGTGGGACTACCGCCATCTGCCCAACATCTACCTGGTCCACTTCAACGACCTGAGCAAGGATCTGGAAGGGGAGATGCGCAAGGTGGCGCGGTTTCTCGACATCGAAGTGCCCGAAGCCCTGTGGCCGGAGCTGGTGAAGCAGGCGAGCTTCGAGACCATGAAGGCCAACGCCGAGCAACTGCTGCCGATGATCGACCGCATCTTCGCTGGCGGCGCCCAATCCTTCATCCACAAGGGCACCAACGGCCGCTGGAAGGACGTGCTGACCGAGGCCGAGCTGAAGGAGTGCGACGCCGCCATCGCCCGCACCCTGACCCCGGACTGCGCGCGCTGGCTCGAACACGGCGGCCCGATCGACTGAAGCAAACCCGCCCACACCAGGAACGATTCCGAGGCGAGCACATGGCCACCGAACTCGAACTCAACCTGATCCGCCGCATCGCCATGGGCGACATCCTGCGCCGCCGCGCGCGCGACCGCGGCAGCCGCGAGGCCATCGTGGAATTCAGCGCCGGCGAACGCCGCGCGCTGACCTTCGCCGAGTTCAATGCCCGGGTGAATCAGTGGGTGCGCGGCCTGCGCGCCCGCGGCCTGCGCCAGGGCGACCGCGTGGCCCTGCTCGGCGGCAACACCAGCGAATTCCTGATCGCGCTCTGGGGCTGCTTCAAGGGCGGCTTTGCCGCGGTGCCGATCAACTTCCTGCAAAACCCGGACGACGTCGGCTACAACATCCACCACTCCGGCGCCCGCGCGGCGTTCGCCGACGACCGCCTGCACCCGCTGGTGGACGCGGTGACCGCCGACCTCGGCGAGCTGGTGCGCGGCATGCTCGCCGGCGCCGGCAGCGAGCGCTATCCGGCGTTTGCCGCCTTTCTCTCCGGACAGGACGCCGCCGAGGTCGAGGACATCCTGATCGACGACGACGACCTCGCCCAGATCATGTACACCAGCGGCACCACCGCGCGGCCCAAGGGCGTGATGCTGTCCCACAAGAACCTGTTTCTGTCCTCGCTCAACCTGGTGCTCAGCATCGGCTCCAACAAGAACAGCACCTCGCACCCCGCCGTGCTGCCGCTGTTCCACATCACCGCCATGATGTTCTCCCTCGCCGCCACCCACATGGGCGGCAAGACGGTGCTGCAAAACGGCTTCAACCCCGACGCATTGCTCGGCCTGATCGAATCGGAGCGGCTGGAATTCGCCATCCTGCTGCCGCTGATGTGGCGCGCCCTGCTCGCCTCGCCCGCGCTGCCGAAGCACGACTATTCCAGCCTCCGGCTCGGCATGTACGGCATGGCGCCCATCGATGCGCCCACGCTCGCCCGGCTCAAGGACGCCTTCGGCTGCACCTTCACCACCGGCTCCGGCCAGACCGAGATCGCCGCCGTGGCGACCGTGGTCGATCCCGAGTGGGCGGGCCCCCGGGAGGGCAACATCTGGGGCGATGGCTCCATCCTCAGCGACCAGGCGGTGATGGACGACCAGGGCAACCTGCTGCCGCCCGGCGAAATCGGGGAGGTGGTCTGGCGCAGCCCGCAGGTGATGCTCGGCTACTTCAACAACGAGGAGGCCACCGCCGAGGCCCGCGCCCACGGCTGGCACCACTCCGGCGACATCGGCTCGCTGGATCACGACCGCCAGTTCTGCTTCGTCGACCGCAAGAAGGACATCGTCAAATCCGGCGGCGAGAACGTCTCCTCGGTGAAGGTGGAGAGCGCCATCCTCGCCTGCCCGGGCGTCGCCAACGTCGGCGTCATCGGCCTGCCCCACGAATACTGGGGCGAGGCGGTCACCGCCGTGGTCGCCGCCAAGCCAGGCGCCAGCCTCGACGAGCAGGCCGTGATCGCCCACTGCAAACAGGAACTGGGCGGCTTCGAAGTGCCCAAGAAAGTCGTGGTGCTCGACGAACTGCCGATGACCGCCACCGGCAAGGTCAAGAAGCACCTGCTGCGCAACGACTATCGGGATTTGTATCGGGGCGAGGGGAAGTGAGCCGCGGGGTGGTCTGGAAAATTTTGGGTTGCCGTGACCGGAGCTAGGCCTGGCAACCAATTGATTTCATTACATTTAGTTAGGACTAAGGCGAACCGCGGGGATGAAATTCAGTTCGCCAAGTGTTGGTCGTGCATTTCACTTGCGCCGGAACGCATTTCAATTAGTATTATGAAGAATGTAGATTTGCAATACTTCGTACCTCATTGATAGATATACGGGATGACCGGCCAGCTCAGATAGCGACGGAGTAATATGAATCCTGCAAAAACAACGTTGGTGGCCGATCTTCTGCATTATCCGATTGCGTTGACGCCGCTTGAAAAGCGTATTCTCGGAACCCCTATTTTCAATAGGCTCCACAACGTAAACCAGAATTCTACTGCGTACCTTACTTTTCCAGCACTTAACCACTCCAGATTCAGCCACTCTTTAGGGGCGATGACTCTGGCCGGCCAGCTTTTCTATTATGGTGTAATGAATTCCGAAAAAGGAGACAAGGATCACTTTTTCGGAAATGCACGTTTGTTAATTGATAAGATATGCACCAAGTTTAACGCTAGTGACCACGTTTGCTTGAAAGATTCCTCTTATGACCCTTCTGATACGCAGCATTTCTCTCCCATCCTTGGAGATATCTCCGCGTTGAATTATGCAATACCTCATTTTTTGGGTGACCCCGAAAAGTATTATTTCTGCGTGCTTCTTCAGGGATTACGGATTGCCGCTCTTGTTCACGACTTAGGACATCCGCCGTTTTCGCATGTCACAGAATATGCGCTTCTTGATGTTAAAGACCATCTCAGGGTAATGCCTGTTCACAATGACAGGCAGCAGCAATTTGTGCGGTGCCTTAAAAACTCCGGCAGCGGCGAAAACGAGATTTATCCGCATGAGGCATTAACGCTAACCTTGTATGACGAGTTGGTCAGAGACGTGTTGGGGCAACTTGGGCGTGACGTTTCAGATGGATGGGATTCAACACGACAGTTTTGCTACTCGTGGTTATCTTTACGACTGGCCGGATATATTCTTAGCGAGGGACGCGATCTGGTCGATCGGGAAACCGCACCGCACGAAGTTTTGCGTTGCTTGCATTTGCTTACGGCGGGAGATCTGGACGGTGACCGCCTCGATTATATTCAACGCGATGCCATTTTGGCTGGCATTAAAGGTGCAGGCCTAAGAGCGGAGAGACTAATTCAGTTGATGCGGCTAATTCACGTCTTCGGTGAAGATGGCGCAACAAAAATTCCTAGAATTGTCCCCAGCGTCCGTTCATTAAGAAGTCTTGAAGAGTACTTCTCAGCAAGATTCGAATTGTACAGAAGTGTGATTTTCCACCATCACGTTGTAAAAACTGATGGATTATTTCAGGCTGTTGTAAAGGACCTAGCTATAAGGTGGCTAGCTGAACCAGGAGACAGCACGAGTCCCGCATCGGCGAGGGACCAAGGAACTTTGATCCTAGAAAACAAAGAAAGCGACATCGCATGGCTTTGGCTCATTTTCGATGAGCCACTATTCAGGTGTCGTGGGATAAATCAACGAAACCACTTATATATGCAGTGGGATGACTCTTGGCTCTTGTCGCTTCTAAGATCCATGTACATCAAGCTACATGACGAATCTAAGAGGACCGGTGAAGACGACGTCCTGTACTTAAGGCTTGAGGAAATCATTGCGAGCAAGCGAAATTACATTTCATTGATCAAGCGCTTTGAAGATTTTTGTGAGGTAGAGGAAGAATTTTTCCAGGAGCTTAGACGGATTCAGACAAAACATCAATTTAGCTTTCAGCAGACGGATGTTGATAGCCCCGATGGGAGGACCTCCGGTAGGGCTGAGAAGGCAAAGCAGGAGCTGGAGGAGAAACTTGCGAGCGGCATTGCGGATCGCAGCTTAAGGCTTGCCACAATAATTCGCATGGCGACGGATGGAATGCCCGTGCATTATGGGGTGGAGGATGAGTTTTCTAGGGTCTGCGGAGCGAAGGATTTGCTTCTGATATGCAAGTCGATCAAGCCGGGATTCGGAAAGGACTTCATAGTCCAAAGCGATAGCGGTCCTAAGGCTTTTTCGGGGTATTCGGTACTGGCAAAGGATATGGAAAACAGGGAGAGCCGCTGGCCGTTGTTCTTTGCATATGCTCTTGCGCCTACCATGGTGACCGGTTCTAGTCAGCTTCGCACTTTGCTTGGAAAGAAGTTGGCGTTGAATTTTTTTCAGAAGTGCTGTCATTCATAAAGCATGCAGATGGAGACCGATGCATGAACCAAAGACAACAAAGGGTATTTTCGCTGGTTTTTGAAATGCCGGATCAATTCACGGTCAATGATGTGGTGAACGCAGGAAATTGGACAGATGAGAATGAACGCTTCCGAGAAGATTTATCTGTATTTTTGGAGCGATTGGTCGCCATGGGTATTTTAAGGCAGGAGAGACAGCACTATTTGTTCAATGAGTATTTGCGGTGAACCGCCCCGGTTTTTGAGGAGGCCGGTTGGTTTAAGGCAACGCTGAAAAAGTCTGCATCCAGTGCCAAAATCGCCTGACAGTCGATTGATGCGGGAAAGCGCGATGAAGCAGCAAACTCTGGCCATGGCGGCGGATCAGAACAGCGGATTCGAGCGGCATC
>JADLCO010000084.1 GCA_020847115.1 Pseudomonadales bacterium
CTCAAGGACAAGCGCAAAGCAGGAACACTCAGGGCGCCGAAAGCGTCCTGATCAGGGGCCCAGGTGGGTCACTTTTACTTCGGCGTTTAGCCCGGAAGGCGGGTCAGAATTACTCCGGCGTTGACACCCGCAGCGCGTGGTGATCTCCGAGGGCTGGGCGACGGGCGCCACACTGGCCGAGGATGAGCCCGGCGCGCTGGTGCTCGCCGCCATTGATGCCGGAAACCTTGAGCCCGTGGCGCTGGCCGCTCGCAATCGCTGGCCGGCTGCCGTCCTGGTGATCGCTGGTGACGATGACCGCCAGACTGCGGGCAACCCTGGGGCCACCAAGGCGAGGGCTGCCGCCATCGCAGCCGGTGCCCTGCTGGCGCTGCCACAGTGGCCTGAGGGCGCACCTGCGAGCCTGTCCGACTTCAACGACTTGGCCGCATGGCTGGCAGGGGGTGCGGCATGAACGCCCGCCTGCTGGAAGCTGCTGCGCCTGTCGCGGAGGAATGGCCTGAGCCGCAGCCGCTGATCGCCTGCGAAGGCCCGGAACCGTACCCATTGGAGGCACTGCCGGATGGGTTACATCATGCTGTGGTGGAGGTGCAATCGTTCACGAAGGCACCGGTTGCACTGGTGGCAGGCTCCGCACTAGCCGCGCTGTCCGTGGGTGCGCAACACCTGGCCGATGTGCAACGGGCACGCGGCCTGAGCAGCCCAGCAGGATTGTTCCTGTTAACCGTCGCCGAATCAGGCGAACGGAAAACGACCTGTGACGGGTACTTTCTCGATCCCATCCGCGCATGGGAGGTGACACAGAAACAGAAGGCGGAACCTGGCATGCATGACTACCGGGGACGGCTGGCTGCTTGGGAAGCCACCCACGAAGGGCTCAAGAACTGCATTCGCCGATCCGCAGGAAAAAAGGAATCCGCCCAGGAATCTGCCGACGCATTGGCCGAGCATGAAGGACGGAAGCCGCAGCAGCCTCGCGTGCCCCGGCTGGTGCGCGTGGATGAAACCCCCGAGGCGCTGGCCTATGGACTGGCTCATGAATGGCCGGCGGCAGGTCTCATATCAAGCGAAGCCGGGTTGGTCCTCGGCTCCCATGGCATGGGGCGGGATTCAATCATGCGCAATCTGGGGCTGCTCAATCAGTTATGGGACGGCAAGCCCCTGCCGATTTCACGGCGGACCTCGGCTAGCTTCACCGTTCGGGGCGCCCGCCTCACCGTTGCGCTTCAGATTCAGGAACCGACGCTCCGTGCTTTCTTCGAAGGCAGCGGCGGGCTGGCACGGGGCACCGGATTCCTGTCCCGCTTCCTGGTCGCTTGGCCTGACAGTACCCAGGGCCGGCGGCCGTTCACCGAAGCGGGCGAGTTTCCATGCCTGGTGGCATATCAAGCGCGACTTAGGGGCTTGCTCGATACCGCGCCACCCATCGCAGCCGATGGCGCTCTGTCGCCGCCCCTGCTGGGGCTTTCCCCGGATGCGCACGACCTGTGGCGTGGGTTTCATGACGATGTAGAGCGGGAGCTGCGCCCGGCTGGCGAATTGGCCGAGGTTCGCGACGTAGCCGCCAAGGCGGCCGACAACGTGGCCCGGATGGCTTGTCTGTTTCACGTCCTGGAGCACGGCCCGGAGGGCGCCATCGCGGCGGCAAACATCAAACGGGCCGGCCGGCTGGTGGCGTGGTATCTCACCGAGGCTCGGCGCTTCTATAGCGCGCTGGGCCTGCCGGTCGAGATTGCCAACGCGGTGAAGCTGGATGGCTGGCTGATCCAGCGGTGCCGGGAGGCCGGGACCGATATGGTGTCTACGCGGGATGCGCAACGGGAAGGTCCGAATGCAGTGCGCAAGCCCGGCAGGCTCGATGAGGCGCTGGCGGTACTGGCCGACGTCGGCCGCATCCGCGAGACGAAGGACGCGCGCCGAAGGCAGATCCGGCTCAATCCCCGGCTGCTGGCACCATGAGCTTTCAAAGTTGGCTACAGCCCGCTGCGACTGCGACACCCGCGACAGTTGCGACAGATGAGGACTTACTGGGGGCAAGTGTCGCAGAAGTCGCAACTGTCGCAGTCGCAACCCATCCGGAAGCGGAGACCCACACGGGCGCCCAGACCTGGCGTTCAGCCGAGACCTTGGCCATCGAAGCATGGGGGCTGGAGTGGGGCCGGCTGGCCGGGGAATGGCGTGCCCACGTGGCGCGGCATCCTGACTGGCGGCCGCTGTCGCCCTATGACAGCCGCTGCCGCATCGCTGAGATGGTGCACGCCTGGAACCGGTGCACGGGCCAGCAACGCGCCGCTGCCGAGGTACTGGACCGTCTTGCCCCGGAGGATTACCAGGATGCCGAGCTGATGACGCCCGGCTGCCTGGGCTTGCTGGTGGCCCTGTTCCTGGGGCCGGCACCGTGACCGGCTGCACCCAGGGGGGGAGGTGTCGGGGCAAAAAGGCGAGCCCCGCCGGAAACCGCGCCCCCTCTCCGATGCACAGTTTTCAGCCACCCAGGAGAATCGAGCGATGACCCAACCCACCACCAAAGCCCGGCACGGCGGTGCCCGTCCCGGCGCTGGCCGCCCCGCGAAGGAACCCACCTACTCGCAGGTCGAAGCGCTCAAGACAGCCGATCCCGTGGCGTGGCTTACCGCTGCCATGATCGCGGATGAGCTGGACCTGAAGCTGCGGCTGGACGCAGCCAAGGCACTGGCGAGCCTCCAAGCCCGCATGGGCAAGAAGCAGTTGGCCCAGCAAGCAGCCTTCGACGCGGTAAAGGGCTCGCCTTGGGAAGATCTGGTGCAGTGACGCCCGCACGGCCTGAGTGTCTGTCGTCCTGGCGCACTTCCGTCTGCCCCGCTACCTGACCACCAGGTAGGGCGGATCGTCGATTCTGCGCGAGCGGCGGAGGCTCTCCGTTGATGTTGCGGCTACCGCTGAGCGCGGCCCATCACGGCAGCACCCGCCCGGCGCTGACAGAAAACTCATCCAACTGTCTATCCCACGTTATCGGCGGCCTGGCTGGTGGCAGCCATGCAGACCAGGGTGCTTATATGAAGACGGGGGCAACAGTCGGTTGTTACATTACGAGATTCTATCCCGTTTATCATCCTATGATGCTCGTACATTATTCGAATGACCAAATTCCGGCGAACTGTTAGGGGCAAGAATGATTAAACGACACCCGCCACGTCCTGTGTTCTTTGCGGTTTTTATCCTCGCTGTGCAGACACTGCTGGCTACGGACGTCCGAGCAGACGACAAGGTAAATCGGGCTCTGATAATGTGGTCTGCTTTTTCGTGCGTAGCATATGCTGACATGTCAGGCAACAAGAAGGCGCAGGAGAGATTATTGGAAGCCGGTTACAACGCCGGTAGGGCCTTCATTGATGGGGCTAAAAGCAAGACGATTGCAGAGGCAGAATTCCGAGAGGCCCCTCTCGGGGTGGTGATGCGCCTGTTTGGTCCAACAACAGACTTCATTATGGGTCGTATCTTTGAGGCGGCAATGGATGAGGCAATAGATAAAGTCGTAAAGAGAGACGCTGAAGGATTTCCAATCCTTGATCCTTCTAGGTGGGCAAATAACGAACTCAAGAAGGTAAAGGCGGAAAACCAGTTTCACCAATCGAACTGTGCGCTTATTAGGTAGGGTTTACCAGAAAGAGCGGCACAGCGGCAAGCGCTCCATATTTGGGGGCATATTGTGGGGCACACATACAAACACACTGAAGCGAAACCCTATAAATATAGGGCGCTTAGGGGGTGTCTGAATTTCTGTGTGCAAGGCGGATTTCACACCTTGGTGCCGGTGAAGCGCTCGCCGTACATGACGGCAAACTGATTCATCGCGGCGCGCCACTCTTTGGCGGATCTTACTTTGTTGGCAAGAATGTTGCGCAGGGCCAGCCACAAGAGCTTGGTGGCCGCCTCGTCGCTGGGGAAGTGCCCGCGGGTCTTGATGATCTTGCGCAGCTGCATGTGCAGGCTCTCGATGGCGTTGGTGGTGTAGATCACCCGGCGCACCTCCGGCGGGAAGGCGAAGAACGGGATCACGTGCTCCCAGGCCCGCCGCCAGGCCTGGGCGATGGTGGCGTACTTCGCGCCCCAGGGTCCGGCCGCGAAGTCCTCCAGCGCCTCGCGGGCGGCTTCGGCACTGGCCGCGGCGTAGATCGGCCGGAGGGCCGCCGCCACCAACTTCCGGTCTTTCCAGCTGGCGTAGTCCAGGCTGTTGCGGATCAGGTGCACGATGCAGGTCTGGACCGTCGTCGCCGGGAAGGCCACCTCGATGGCCTCGGCCAGGCCCTTCAGGCCGTCGACCACGGCGATCAGGATATCGTTCACGCCGCGGGTCTTGAGATCGTTGAAGACCTTCAACCAGAACTTGGCACCCTCGGTCTGCTCGATCCAGATGCCGAGCACGTCGCGGGTGCCGTCGGGCAGAACACCAAGGGCCAGGTAGACCGCCTTGTTGCGCACCACCGCGTCGTCGCGGATCTTGACCCGCAGGGCGTCGAAGAAGATCACCGGGTAGAGCGGCTCCAGCGGCCGGCTCTGCCAGGCCGTCACTTCGGCCAGGACCTCGTCGGTGACCTTGCTGATGAACTCCGGGGAGACCTCGGTGCCGTAGATCTCGGCCAGATACCCCTGGATCTCCCGCACCGTCA
>JADLCO010000085.1 GCA_020847115.1 Pseudomonadales bacterium
CCTGCCGGGCGCTGCGCGGCCTCCAAGGCCGCCGGAGACGCTCCGAAGCAGCCAGGGATACGGCCGTCAGCGGATCAACCGACGGGTTCGAGCCCGCGCACATCGTGGCTGCTTGATCAGCGTTGCCCTAGTCGCTTCCATCCGCCGCCGCCGGCGAGGATTATGGAAGCACTCAACGGGGCTTTTCGTTACCCCGCGCGAAGCGAGATCGCGGTATCCGGAAATGCCTGCAAGATTTTTTTATCGGCAGTAACGACTTGCGTGTTCAGATTTTGCGCCAGTGCCACGAATTCGCAGTCATAGGCTGAACAATTGCTGTCGCGGACAAGCTCCAGAATTTTTCGGGAATCGACTTCATACTCATTCCCTGCCACAAGGGATTCCGCTTCGAGCTGCAAGGCAACGGCATTCTCGAAGGACAGCTCATTTCGCCGAAGGCATCCGGCCAGGATGTTCCTGAATTCGCTGCGCCAAAGAACGGGTACTGCCCAGGCGGCACTGGTTGTTTCCAACAGCGCCTCGGCCAGGGCGGTGTACTCGCCTGGCAGGTACAGGTACGCCACTACATTGGTGGCCACGACAATCATGGCCGCCCTTGCTGTTTGTCGGCATCGATGTTCTTAACGGAATACTTCTTTTGCGGCAGCGTTGCCCGAAGCGCTCTGGCTCGAGCCAAGCGTTCGGCAGGCGGGATGCTGGTTGGTACCAGGGCTATTTCCAGGCACAGAATGGCCTCGCTATTGAGGCTCCTGCGGTGAAGTGCCGCAGAGTGCTTCAGGCGGTCATACACCTCGTCGGGTACATTTTTGAGCGTCAGGTTGGTTGGCATGCTCTGCTCCGAACCGAAATGGAACCAAAACGGTTGCATTTTAAGCCCATCGCCAGGGCAGATGAAAGCGCAGGTGTTATTACGCTTGCGCTTCCATTTTTTGACCGCCGCCGCGTGCCAGTCTCGGCGGTCAGAACACCGGCACCAGCGGCTCGCCCCCCATCAACACGCGCCCGGCGGAGTGCTGGAACATCCGGCCTGCCTCCAGACCGAAGCTGATGGCGTGCAGGTTGCGCAGTGCGCGCTCGACCGGATGTCCTTGCTGAAAGGCCGCGCGCGTGCCCCGGGCGTAGAGCCGGCTGATGGTGTCGCGGATGACGTCGATGGCGTAGTAGGAGGAGGCATACACCTGCGCGCGCAACCGCAACGGCACTTCGGCGCCGGTCTGGGCGATGTCCCACACTGCGGTCATGGCCTCGACGTGGCCCGCTCGCGCCGCGCGCAGGGCGGCGTCGCTGTTGGCGATCAGCTCCTGAATCGGCGCCTGGTCGCGCAGCGTCTGCCCGGTAAAGGACGACGCCTTCGCCCCCAGGTCTTCTACTTCCCGCTGCAACGCGGTCTCCAGGACGCCAACGGCGATCGCCACGCCGATCGGGAAAAAGTGGAGCGACGGGGGTTGGCGGAACACCGGGCGATCGATCAGCAGGGGGGTGGCGGCACCGACCGCGAGCGCTTCGGAGACGAACACATCCCGGACATTTGCCGCGTTGCTGCCCGTGCCCCGCATGGCGGCCGCATCCTGCCAGGTGGGCTCGATATTCAGGTCTGCGGTGGGAATGAAAAAGTAGCGCATGTCGGGACGGCCATTCACCAGGCGGGGGCTGTCACCGTCCATCACGATGCCGCCCAGCCCGCACCACTTGGCATCCTCGCAGCCGGTGACCAGCGGCCACTGCCCGCTGACCCGATAGCCGCCCGCTACCGCAACCGCCTTGCCCCCGGGCAGCGGCGAGTTGCCGAAATTCCGATCGGGCTCCGCGAACAGTTCCGCGCGCATGGGCTCGGGCACATAGGCGGTCGCCAGGCTCGGGCGCATGGAGTTGATCATGTACCAGCCCACGGCGGCATCGGCGGCGCCGATGATCTCGGTCACGGCAAGGGCGACCGGCAGCGAGACTTCGAGCCCGCCAACCTCGCGCGGGGCAAAGAGCCGGAACAGCCCGGCCTTGCCGGCGGCGCTCACCACTTCGGGCGCCAATCGGGCACGCCGTTCGCCTTCTTCCAGGTGCTCGCGAATGAGCGGCTGCAGCTCCCGTGCCGTGGTCATGATTGGATGCAAACTCATGTTCTCCCCCTGGTTGATGGTTCGGTGTTCCGCGGCCCAACGCGCGCTTGTATTTTTGACGACAGGCCAGCGGCCATTGCATTTTGGCACGCGCGGCCCAGCTTCATGCCGATGAATACATATTGCAACGTAAGCACTCCGCGCGCAGGCAACTGGGTGCATTTGGGTGGGCACCTGCATCTTGACGGTGTTGCGCAATGCGCTACAGTCCTGCGGGTGATCAGGTCATTCAAGCACAAGGGACTGGAGGAGTTCTTCAACTCCGGCTCAACGCGGGGCATTCAGGCGGTCCATGCCGGGAAACTGCGCATGCAGTTGGCTGCGCTGAATACGGCCGCCGCCATCGAAGACATGAATATCCCCGGTTATCGCCTTCATCCGTTGAAGGGCGATCGAAAGGGGCTCTGGTCCATTACGGTCAGCGGGAACTGGCGCGTCACGTTCGAGTTCACGGAAGGAAGCGTTTGCATCGTCAATTACGAGGACCATCACTGATGGCCATGCACAATCCTCCACATCCCGGCGAGTTCATCCGGGCAACCTATATGGAACCCTTCGGGGTCAGTTGCCGGTCTCTGGCGGAGCATCTCGACGTGGCGGCCTCCACCCTGAATCGGATCCTGAAGGAGCGGAGCGGTGTCAGCCCCGAAATGGCACTGCGGCTGTCCAAGGTACTGGGGCGCTCGCCGGAGAGTTGGCTCGCCATGCAGGATGCCCATGACCTTTGGGTGGCCAGAAGGACGGTCAAGTTGTCTGGTGTGCAGCCGCTCAATCTTGATGTCGCATAGCCAGTCACTGCAGGCGTGACCACACAACCCCCGCTGCTCGATCCCGCCGATCCACCGGCCTACCGCCTGTGTAACCCGGAGGGCCGCGCGCCCTGGGTCATCACCGCCGACCATGCCGGCCGCGCGATTCCGGGCGCGCTCCGCACACTCGGAGTGAGTGCCGCCGACCTCGACCGCCATATCGCCTGGGACATCGGCATCGCCGGCCTCGCCGAGCGGCTCGCCGTCCGGCTCGATGCCTTTGCCATCCTCCTGCAGTACTCGCGGCTGGTCATCGACTGCAACCGCACGCCGGGCACGCCGCAATCCATCGCCATCGAGAGCGAGCGCACGCCGGTCCCGGGCAATGTGGGGATTTCCGCCGCTGCCGCGGCGGACCGCGCCTCCGCCATCTTCCATCCCTATCACGACCGCATCCGTGCCGAACTGGATGCGCGGGCCGCTGCCGGTCGCCCGGCGATCCTGGTGGCGCTGCACAGCTTCACCCCGGTGTTTCTCGGCGTGGCCCGAGCCTGGCATTGCGGCGTGCTCTATCAGCGCGACCCGCGCCTTGGGCATCTGTTGCTCGAACGCGCCCGACGCGAACCCGGGTTGGTGGTCGGCGACAACCAGCCCTATGCGGTGTCCGACGCCACCGACTACGGCATTCCCGTGCACGGCGAACGGCGCGGCATCGCCCACGTCGAGCTGGAGATTCGCCAGGATCTCATCGCCGATGCCGCCGGTCAGGACGCCTGGGCAGAGCGCATCGCGGGCTGGCTGGAGGACGCGCTGCCGGCGCTCTGAACGCGTCGCTCAGCGATGTTCGTAGATCGCGGCGATGTCCGCGGCGAAACGCTCCGTCAGGGCCGGGCGCTTGAGCTTGAGCGTGGGGGTCATGAGCCCAGCATCTATTGTCCAGGGTTCAGCGGTCAGGAGCACCGCCTTGGGCGTGGCGTAGGACGGAAAGGCTTTCACCTGTGCCGCGATGCGCGCGAGTGCCAGACGGCGCGCGGCTTCGGACCGCAGGGAATCAGGCGCGGCAGGATCGAGGCCCAGAGCTCGCGCCTCGCGCGCCCAGATGGCCGGGTCCACCACTGCCAGCACCGCAAGAAACGGCCGCTGCTCGCCCACCACCAGCACCTGGGCGAACAGGGGATCGCTCTCGATCGCCTGCTCCAGGTCGGCGGGCGGGATCTTTTCGCCGGTGGAGGTGACGAGGATGTCCTTGATCCGGCCCACGATGTACAGGCGGCCATCCGTGATCCGCGCCTGATCCCCGGTATGCAGCCAGCCGTCCGGCTCCAGCACGCGCCGGGTGTCTTCCGGGCGCTTCCAGTAGCCCTGCATGACGTTGGGGCCGGCGACCAGCAGCTCGTCGTGCTCGCCGATGCGTACCTGCACGCCGGGCAGCGGCCGACCCACGGAGGCGGGATCGTTGTCCTCCGGGGTGTTGGCGCTGACCACCGGGGACGATTCCGTCATGCCGTAGCCCTGCAGCAGGTCGAGGCCCATGCCGAGAAAGAACCGGGCAATGTTGGCGCCCAGGGGTGCGCCGCCCGCGATCGCCATGCGCAGCCGGCCGCCAAATGCGGCCAGAACCCTGTCCGCGACCAGCGGTCGCAGCAGCGCCCAGGCCAGTTGTTCGAGCCAGCCGGGTGCGGCCTCCCGGCGCTGGGCGGCGCGAAACCGCTGCCAGCCGATGCGTTCGGTCCACTCCAGCAGCGCGCGGGCGATCGCGCCGCGCCCGTGCATCGTCTCCAGCATCCGGGCGTGGATGCGCTCGTAGATGCGCGGCACCGAGACCAGCACCGTGGGCCGTACGGTCAGGAGATCCTCCGCCAGCAGCGCCACCGAGCGCGCCCAGGCCACGCGGGCGCCGGCGGCGATGGGCAGGTAGTAGCCCGCGGTGCGCTCGAAGGTGTGCGACAGGGGCAGGAACGACAGCAGCAGATCGCGCTCGGTCAGGACAAAACGCTGCAGCAGGGCCTGGATGTTCGACACCACATTGCGGTGCGACAGCATCACGCCCTTGGGGCGGCCGGTGGTGCCCGAGGTGTACACCAGCGCCGCGAGCGCGTCGGGTGACACCTGGCCTGGCACCGACTCGGCGGCGGTCGCACCGTCGCCGGCGGCCGCGAGCCAGGCGTCCAGGCCGACGAGCAGCGCAGCGCCGGGTTCGGTCCCGACATCCAGGGCGATCACCCGTTGCAGCGCGGGCGTGGCCCCACCCGCCGCGGCGATGGCCCGCCAGCGCTCGGCGCTGTCGACCAGCAGCAGCGCCGCCTCGCTGTCGTGCAGGATGTAGGCGATGCTGTCGGGGTTGTCCAGCGCGTGCATGGGGACCGGCACCAGCCCCAGCGCCAGCGCCGCCTGGTCCATGCACACATGCTCCAGCCCGTTCGGCACCAGAATCCCCACCCGCGCACCGGCTTCGAGCCGCTGGGCGAGCAGCGCCTGCCGCCAGCGCGACACCTCGACGTCGACCTCACGCCAAGACAGGTTCCGCCATTCGCTGCGCGCGGCATCGAAGTGCTGGTAAGCGGTCTGATCCGGCGAGGTCGCCACCCGCCAGGCGAACAGTTCGGGCAGGGTCTGGACGTCGCGCAGACTGGCGGGGGTGTAGCTGTCGGTCATGGGGCTGATTCCTGGGCATGGAAACCGGGTGCGAGCATACCTGCGGAGCCCACCGCTGTTCCGGCTTCGGCAGGTACTCCTTCACTGGTGCGCCTTTTGCCAGCCGAAGTGTTTCGCGATCTCGGCCAACACCTCGTCTGGCTGCAAAAACACCCGCTTGTTCTCGAAGCGCAATACCCGGATGCCGCAATGGCGCAAAAACAGGTCACGCTCTTCGTCGTAGTGTTGCGCCATCTCGCTGTCGTGGGCAGCGCCATCGAGCTCTATGGCCAGACGCTCTGCCGGGCAATAAAAATCCAGAATGTACCCGCCGACGCTGTGCTGCCGACGAAATTTCCGGCCCGCCAAGTGGGAACGCTGGAGATGAGTCCACAGCCTGGCCTCGGCGGGCGTGAGGTGATGACGCAACGCCGTGCGAAACGTGCGCAGGGCGGGAAGATTGTTGAGACGAGGTCCCTCTCGCTGAGCGGATTCTCTGTTGGCGACTCGCTGCCTGAGTGCAGTGGACTCGCCCTTGGCGCCCTCTTGTGGCATTGCAGAGGACTCGCCCTTGGCAACCCCCTCCCCCCTTGCGGGGTACTCCCCCTTGACAGGGGGAGAGTTGGTATTCCCCTCCTGGCAAGGAGGGGTGCCCCGCAGGGGCGGGGTGGTCGGGTTCTGCGGCTTCCTGCCGTCTGGCAATCTTCCCCCTATTTCGTCACAGCGCCGCCACCACCTTCGCCGCCTCCGGGCTCAGATCGCCGGCGCCGTGCTGCGCGTGTTCCTTGAGCTTCGCGATCATCGCCGGGGTCCAGAAGCGCCTAATGTGCGCGGCGGCGTTTTCGATGTGCGCCTCGGGGTTTGGTGCCGGGATGCTGGCGGCGATCTGGTTGGCCAGTTTCACTAAGTGGTGGACGGAGGATTGATGTTGGCTGGAGGCTTCGGACACCGTCATTGACTCCCGGAAATGCGTTGCGGATGGGTGTAGATCACGTGGCGCCCGGGGCGGGCGAAGCCGACCAGGGTCAGGTTGGCGGCCGCGGCGAGTTCGACCGCGAGCGCGGTTGGCGCCGACACGGCGGCGAGGATGGCGATGCCCTGGCTCGCGGCCTTGACCACCATTTCGTAACTGGCACGGCTGGAGATGAGCACGAAACCGACGGCCCAGGCGTCGGGCCTGCGGCAGCGCGCGCCGATCAGCTTGTCGAGGGCATTGTGGCGGCCGACGTCCTCGCAGAGTTCCAGGATGGCGCCATCGGCATCGCACCAGGCGGCGCCGTGCACCGCGCCGGTCTGTGCCTGCAACGGCTGGTGGTGGGCCAGCTCGCGCACGGCGCGCTCGATGGCGGCGTGGGCGATGCGCGGGTTTGCGGTGACCGGCTCGGGCTTGCGCACCGCCTGTTGCAGCGATTCGGCGCCACAGAGGCCGCAACCGGTGCGCCCGGCGAGGTTGCGGCGCAGGTCCTTGAGCGCGGCGAAGCGCTCGCCGGCGATGGTCATCGCCACTTCGATGCCGAGCTCCGTGTCACGGATTTCGAGATCGTAAAGCTCGCCGGGGCGCGCGAGGATGCCCTCACTGAGGCTGAAGCCGAGCGCGAACTCCTCGAGCCGGGTGGGCGTCGCCATCATCACCACGTGCGACACGCCGTTGTAGACCAGCGCCACCGGCAGTTCGCGGATCAGGGTGTCGCTGGCCTCCCTGGCACCGCCCGTGTCGCGCCAGTCGCAAACGCCCGCGACGTCCTGGGTGGCGACTGGCGCAGATGCCGGCGGGCCGGGCTCAGCCGGCGTGGCTGGGCGCTTCATCCCGCTGCCGGGCGCGGCGCAGCAGTTCGCGCTGTTCGGCGTCGAAGGCGCGCTGGCGGCTCTGCCAGTTGGAAGGTGCGCTGACCTTGCTCACCTGCACCGCGGTGACCTTGTACTCGGGGCAGTTGGTGGCCCAGTCGGAGTTGTCGGTGGTGACCACGTTGGCGCCCGAGAACGGGTGGTGGAAGGTGGTGTAGACCACGCCCGGCTGCACCCGCTCGGTGATGCGCGCGCGCAGCACGGTGTCGCCGGCGCGGCTCTGGATGCCCGCCCAGTCGCCGTCGCGCAGGCCGCGCTCCTCGGCATCGTGGGGATGGATCTCCAGCACGTCCTCATCGTGCCAGGCGCCGTTGGCGGTGCGCCGGGTCTGGGCGCCGACGTTGTACTGGCTGAGGATGCGCCCGGTGGTGAGCAGCAGCGGAAACTTGCGGTTGGCGCGCTCGTCGGTGGGCACGTAGTCGGTGATCACGAACAGGCCCTCGCCGCGCACGAACGCCTCGCGGTGCATGGTGGGGGTGCCCTCCGGCGCGGCGTCGTTGCACGGCCATTGCAGGCTGCCGAGGCGGTCGAGTTTCTCGTAGCTCACGCCGGCGAAGGTGGGCGTGAGGCTCGCGATCTCGGCCATGATCGCGCTGGGGTCGGGGTAGTCCATGGCCATGCCCAGCGCGCGGGCAAAGCCTTGCGTCACTTCCCAGTCCGCGAGGCCGGCGAGCGGGGGCATCGCCTTGCGCACCCGCGAGATGCGCCGCTCGGCGTTGGTGAAGGTGCCGTCCTTTTCGAGGAAGGAAGCGCCCGGAAAGAACACATGGGCGAACTTGGCGGTTTCGTTGAGGAACAGATCCTGAACGATCAGGCATTCGAGGGACGACAGCGCGGCCTCGACGTGCGTGGTGTTGGGATCGGACTGGGCGATGTCCTCGCCCTGCACG
>JADLCO010000086.1 GCA_020847115.1 Pseudomonadales bacterium
AAAAACCCGCGTCCGGACGCGGGTTTGGCGAATATGCCTGCGGAGGATTCTAACCGAAATGGCGGTCGGTTCCCAGCCTGAATAAGCACTCACGATCAATAGGGTCAGAGTCATTGATTTAGGCTCTGTTCGCATTAACTGATGACGGCTTCATGCGGCTACCGCCAAGGCCAGCAGTGATGCGGGTTTTGCGCCTGTTTTGGCGTTCCGGTCCAAGGCCCGGAACCAGCCCAAGTAGTTGGGCTGGTACGAGGTGGCGACGCCTTTGAAGCGCGTCATCCACCCCTTGAATCGACCGTGATAGGCGTTGACGTTCTGGATGTGTCAGGCGCCGCGCGTGCGCTCGCCGCGCAAGGTATTCACCGCGTGGTGCTCGATGTCCAGCTCCCGCGCCACGGTGGCCAGCAGGTTGCTGCCGTCGGTGCACAGCACCGCATCGTCGGCCACGGCCACTTGCAGTGGCGGGGTCACACAAGGCTTGTTGGCCACGTCCAGCACGAAGTCCGTGGTTTGGCCGGCCCGGTTGCGAACCACCAAAATCAGCACTTGCTCGGCGGATAAACCGCGCTTGGCGGCCCGGCCGCCGCGACGGCGCGGCTTGCGCGCCTGCTCGGCCAGCAATCGACGGTGCTGGCCCTTGTACGAGCGTAGTACGTAGGTCTCGTCGGCCTCGGCCACCCCGTCCAGATGCTGCGCTTTAACCTCGCGCGGCCATGTCAGGAACCGGTGTCGCCAGCGAAAGGCCGTGGTTCGATGCACACCCATTCGAGCCGCCGCCTTGCGTACGCTGAGCCCTTCGTCCAAGGCCTGGGCTTGCAGCAGCCATTTGTTACGGTGCCGCAGCCGGGCCAGCGGCGTGCCGGTCAGGGCGTTGAAGGTCACGCCACAGTTGCGACACTTGTAGCGTTGCAGACCATCGGCCTGACCGTTGCGCACCAGCCGCACGGCCTGGCACTTGGGGCAGCCCGGGGACTGCGACAGGCGGGCCTGAACCACGGCCGTGGCTTGGTCCAGCGCCATGCCGCTGCCAAGCCGCGCCATCAGCTGCTCGCGCTGGCTGGGGGTGAGCTTGGCAGTCAGGGCCATCAACTGCTTGAGTTCGCGCGCTCGCATCATCGGCTCCGCCGGCCCGAAACAGTCGGGACGTGCGGCCAGCCTGAGCGCCAACCGGCTCACCAGCTGAGATTGTCACTATTCAACGCGAACAGAGCCTTGATTTATGCCGGTCACTCTTGAATCGGGGGGGGCGAAAATCAATGACTCTGACCCTATTGATCTTCAAAATCAATGACTCTGACCCTATTGATCCCGGCATCCTGCACCGCGCCATCGGGATAGGTGGTGGTGGCCAGCCGCCCCGCGCTGTCGTAGCCGTAGGCCGTCACGAGGGGCATGCCGTTGGTGGTCTGCACTTTGCGGGTCAGATCGCCGAAGCGGTTGTAGCAATAGCGGGTGCTACCGCTGGGATCATTGAAGCCGTAAGTCTCGATCGGCGTGCCGGTGGGGCCGTCCATCACCCGGGTGAGGCGAGCCTCAGAGTAAAGCGTCATTGGGAGTCAGGGAATGTCGGAATGTTGGGTGTCCTTGTTTTTTGCGTTTGCGGGTGGGCCGCTGATTTGAATAATCAATGACTCTGACCCTTTTGATCCGGATAGAGCTTTGCGTAACAGAGCGGCCAGAGCACGAAGAATGAAACACAAACAACTGCGACGCTTGGCATATCGAGTGGTGTATAGAAATCAAGGCAACTTCCGGCACCTGTGCATTCACTCGGAGCCAGCGATGTTCCCAGCAGGTACCAAAACAAAAACGGCACGCAAGCAATTGTGGACCAGTAAATCGCAGCGATTAACCTACGTAAGCGGCTCGGTTTATCTGCCGCAATTTGCAGTTTCGTAAATCTACGCACAACCACATCAAACAGCTTGCAGATGCAGAGCGGCCACAACAAAAGCGCTGCAAGCAGGACTATCATTTGCCCCTCGAAATTAAGAAGAAAGTTCCCATATCGGAAACAAATTCCATTGGCAGAGCATGCGACCTCAGAATGAAACGCTCTTAGCGAAAGCACTGGAAGCAAAGGTATGCAAGCTATTATAAGCCAGTAAGCCATCTGAGTCGCAAGCCGAAGAGCCTTCATTTTCAGAATTCCAATGGAAATCAAATTCTACGGCCTGACGACCCATGATCGCCCGTCGGTTTGCACACCGTTCTGATCGAACTGGAACGAGTGCCTGAGTACTGTGGGGAGATTCCAGAGGCATCCAGCTTGATCCTTTACTGAAAACCATTGATCAACAGTAAAGAGGACGTTCTGCAAGCGATATGCTATTGCCTCTTCTGGGCTATAGAAATCATGCGTGTCAGATAATCTACTAAAAGAGAGTTGCGTCCAGTTATTTGTATTGCTTCTTCTGGCAGGAATGCTGAGGTGTTCCTGTACGAAATAAACGCCACGCACTGGATTGTTGTCTATGTCCTGCACCTCATAAGAAGCAACCATTGCGCCCGCATTGTTCCCATTGAGCAGCCTGTTGATCAAGTTCATTGCCACAAGACTCTTGATCGCGACGTGATGCGGTGGCTTGCTGTTATTGCACTCGTATGTACATAAACCGCTTGGGTCCACCAAATTCAAAGACCTTGAATCTGAGTAGGCGAAAGTACTGATCCCGCCGTTGAGCCCAATCGGATCACTCTCCACATACCGTCCAGTAGCAGGGTCATAATCCCGGAAGTAGTTGTAATTCAACCCCGTCGCGTTGTCATACCGCTGCCCCGGGAACCGCAGATCAAAGGTGAAGCTCTGCCCATCCCGATCCGGGTCCTGTTCCGGCGGGCTGGCGCCGAAGGCTTCGCCGATGTTGCTCCATGTCCAGATCGGCACATTGCGCTGGCCGTCGATAATGACCCGCGGCGTGCCGAGGTGATCCGGTTCGATGTAGTGCAGTTGCTGGCTTGCGCCTGACCCTTGCAGCACACCCACCGGCAGATCGCCGAACCAGAGGATTTGCTGTTTCGGGCTGCCGCTGGCGTCGTACTCGCCCAGCAGGTGGCCGGCTTCGTCGTGGACAAAATAGGCGCTGTCCGCGTCGAGGTAGGCGCGGGTCTGTTCGCCCTTGGCGTTGTATTGGTACTGCCGCATCACGATGCCGCCCGCCTTTACCTGGGTCATTCGCCCGCTGTTGTCGTAGACGAACCGCCGGCCATTGCCGCCGATGGTCAGGGTATTGCCACCCGCATCATACGTCCGGTTTTGCCCGCCCACGCTGCTCAAGCGGTGACTGTCGATGGGGTAGCTGTAAGCCGTGGTGTTGCCCGCATTGGTCAATGCCGTGCGGTTGCCGGTGGCGTCATAGGCATCGGTCTCGATCGGCGTGCCGGTGGGGCCGTCCATCACCTGAGTCAGGCGGGTCTCGGAGTAAAGCGTCATTGCGAGTCAGGGAATGCCGGAATGGTGGGTGTCCTTGTTTTTTAGTATGCATGTCCTTGTTGTTTTAACCCTTACACAGCCACTTTGATCGATCAGACGACTCGCTTATTGGCCAGGAAAATTCACTGTCCACCCACTCATGTCCATTCACCAACACGGGCTGAGACACTATGATATACCTACTGGTAAATCTGATGATCGAACCTCGATATAGGCCAAGCTGACTTCCGACTCTCGCCAACTCGTGACTCCCATCCGCAAGTCGGAAGCAGGCGAGCCACTCGCCGGCTTTTGTCTTGATTCCGACCAAACTCATTTGGTCATAGTCCTGCAGCTCCAGTCGAGTCTTCCTCTGCTCACAAGATGAACTCGGGCCATACAAAACAGAACTCAGAGCGAGCACGAAAACGACGACAGCTCTTATGGATTGCATTCGCATCCCTCCGGGGCTCTCATTCGGACCGGAGCGCCATTCCTAGATGGCGGTTCATTGCGGAACATTCGAGGCACCAGAATAACCCTTCTCGTTGCGGGATCAACGCCGCCATGCATGAAGCCGCCCACAAATTGCAAGCCGTAGTAATTCTGATTTGCACTCGATAAATCACCAGCCTGCGGATTGCCAGCAACATCTCCTGGACGAGAAAAATTAACCTGACGAATATCTCTGAACGGAGTCATTGTGTGCGTGTGGAATGCGGCCACTGCATCGTGCGGCCTTGGCGGCATGCCCGTGCTGAACCCACCACCGCTTCCAAATTCATCTCGATACGTAAAACACTTTCCTTTGCGAATGATCCATCCACCTACTTCATTTCGCGGATCCCAACGGCGATTTAACCGCGTCTGCGAAACGATCCAATTGAACATGTCGATTGCGGCATCTTCTGGGGTCGCAAAGGTATCACCCGGCGCGAGCCCAAGGGGGTCAGTGAATAACAGCGGATTCCCGCCCACATATGCGTAGGTGCTCATTCCGCCGCTGAGGCCGATCGGGTCGGATTCGATATACCGCCCCGCGCCCGGGTCGTAATCGCGGAAATAGTTGTACTTCAACCCCGTCGCCGCATCATACCGCTGCCCCGTGAATCGCAGATTGAAGGTGAACTGCACACCATCCCGATCCGGATCCTGATTCGGCGGGCTGGCGCCGAACGCTTCCCCGATCAAACCCCACTCCCAGATCGCCACATTGCGCTGGCCGTCGATGATGACGCGTGGCGTGCCAAGGTGGTCCGGTTCAATGTAGTGCAGTTGCTGGGCCGTGCCTGCGCCTTGCAGGATGCCGACCGGCAGATCGCCGAACCAGAGGATTTGCTGCGTCGGGCTGCCGTTGCTGTCGTACTCGCCCAGCAGGTGGCCGGCTTCGTCGTGGACAAAATAGGCGCTGTCCGCGTCGAGGTAGGTGCGGGTCTGTTCGCCCTTGGCGTTGTACTGGTACTGCCGCAGCACCGTGTTGCCCGCCTTTGCTTGGGTCATCCGTCCGCTGTTGTCGTAGACGAACCGCCGGCCATTGCCGCCGATGGTCAGGGCATTGCCACCCGCATCATACGTCCGGTTTTGCCCGCCCACGCTGGCGAGGCGATGGCTGTCGATGGGATAGCTGTAGGCTGTGGTGTTGCCCGCGTTGATCAATGCCGTGCGGTTGCCGGTGGCGTCATAGGTGTAGGTCTCGATCGGCGTGCCGGTGGGGCCGTCCATCACCTGGGTGAGCCGGTTCAGGCCGTCGTAGCCGTATTGGGCCAGCATGGTGGTCTGGTCGGCCTGCTGGAGGGTGGTGAGATTGCCCACCGCATCGAAGCCGTAGCGCAGCGACAGCCCGCCGGCATCGGCATCCCAGATCGCGTCCGGCTGGTAGTTGCGATTGAGATTGCGCAGCAGGATGCGGCCATTGCCGTACTGCCAGCCGGTGGCCGGGCCGAACGGGGCGTAGGTGATCCCGGCGATCACGGTTTGCCGGGTGCCGCCGCTGGGGGTGATGCCCAGTTCCAGCACCTGGCCGTTGGCGTCGTACACCGCATCCAGTACCGCACCATCGGGATAGGTGGTGGTGGCCAGCCGACCCGCGCTGTCGTAGCCGTAGGCCGTCACAAAGGTCATGCCGTTGGTGGTCTGCACCTTTCGGGTCAGATCGCCGAAGCGGTTGTGGCAATAGCGGGTGTTGCCGCTGGGATCATTGAAACCGCTCAGCCGGCCTTTGTTGCTGCGCTCGCCCGCCGGGCAGACGCTGGCGTTGGCGCTGTCGTAGAAGTACTTGCGGGTGGGACCGGTGATCTGGATTAGCCGGTTCAGTGCGTCGTAGCTGTAGGTCTGCGTCTTGCCGCGCGCATCGGTCTGGCTGCTGCGGTTGCCGGCGCTGTCGTAGCCGTATTGGGTGCTGCCGGTATCCGGGCTTTGCAGTTGCAGCAGGTCACCCAGCGCGTTGTAGCTGTAATCGGTGTGCAGGCCGTTGGGATCGGTGACGCGGGTCAGGTTGTCGTTGGCGTCGTACTGGAACTGGGTGCTGGCCGCCACGCCACCGCTGTCCTGCAAGGTGGCCACCAGCCGGTTCAAGGGATCGTAGGCATTGTTGGTTTGCCGGCCCAGGGCATCGGTGGTGCTGGTGGTGTTGCCGTTGGCGTCATAGGTGAAGCCGCTGGCATGACCGTAGGCGTCGCTTTGTGACTGCAAACGGCCCAGATCGTCATGCACCCGTGACAGTTGCCGGGTCAGGGCGCCACTGGGGTCGCGGGTGTCTTCCTTGATCCGGTGGCCAGCATTGTCCAGGGTGTAGCGGATGCGGTTGCCGGCGCTGTCGTCGATGCCGGTCAGGCGCTGGGCGGCGTCGTAGCGGAACAAGGTGTAGCTGCCGTCGGGCTGGGTCACCTTCTTGACCTGCCCGGTGGGCCAATAGGCAATCCGGGTGCTGCGATCCTCGGCATCCGCGCCGCCGCGAACCTTGCGCAGGATCAGGTGCCCACGGGCGTCATAGCGCAGGTCGGTGATGACGCCATTGGCATCCTTGACCGCCAGCGGCCGGCCGGCACCGTCATAGGACAGGGTTTCGGTCACCTGACCCAGTGCGTTGGTGACTCTCCACAGGTCGCCACGGCGGTGCGGGCAGGTGGTGGGCGCGGTGACGCAACTGGCATCGTCGCTGGGGTAGTAGCTGTAGGTGGTGGTGTCGACCACGTCGCTGCGCGGGCCATCGACGGCCAGCAGCAGGCCCACGCGCGGGCACAGGCCCGCGTCCACGTCGGCTTGTTCGCACCATGTGCTCGTGGTGATGCGGGTGGCACCGGTGGCGGGGTCGGTTTGGGTGGTGGTCAGCGGCTGGCCACGGCTGTTGTAGGTCCAGTCGGTTTGCGCGATGCGGGTATTGCTGGCATCGAGGGTGCGGCGCTGGGTGGGCAGGCGCAGGCTGGGGTGCCAGTCGGTTTCAACCGTGCGCCGCGCTTGCGGGCTGTTGGCGGCCTCGATGCGACGGGTTTCCAGCAGGCGGGCGTTGAAATCCTGATCGGTCTGGTTGCCGGCAAAATCGGTGCTGACATCCGGCATGCCGTTGCCGTCGTACGTGCGCTGCCGGGTGGTGTTGGCGCAGCCGGGACAGGCGGCGTTGAGCCCGGCGAAGCGGGCAACGTGATACTGCACGGCGAAGCTGTAGGTGCGCGTGCGGCCCAGGCTGTCGGTGATCGTGCTGGTGCCGTCGCTGTTGAAGGCCAGCGCGGTGCGATCAATCGTGCCGCTGGTGTAATCGCCATGCACGCTGAGCACACCACGGCGGCGCCGGTCATAGCCCCAACTGGCGTAGCGCTGGCCGCTTTCGTCGGTGATCCCGGTGAGCAGGTGCGGCATCGAGAGACCGTCGGTCTGCCCGGCTTCGTTGTAGTGGTAGATGCGGGTCGCTTGCGCAGGCTCGCCGCTGGCATAGGTGACGCTCACCAGATCGTCATCGAGATGGGCATAGCGGATGACATGCCCGGCTGGGTCGCTGACGGTGGCCAGCCGGTTGTCCTCGTAGGTGAACACCAGACTGCGCCCTTCAGGATCGGTGACCGCCTGCACGTACGGCGATGTGCCGGTGGCGGTGGCGTAGGACAGGGTTTGCGTCGCGCCATCGCGGCGGGTGATGGCGATCAGCTTGCCTTCGCCGTCGTAGGTTTCCACCGACTCATCGGCGCGGGTGTAGCGGGCCGACAGCAGGGTATTGCCGCTGATGACGGCGACCAACCGTTCCGGCAGGTCCGGATCGCCAGTGCAGGTGCCGCCGGTGCAGGCGAAGGTCTGGATGGCGCCATTGGGGCGATAGGCGCGGATGCGGTTGATCACAACGCCATCGCCAACGGCTTGCAGCCGTGCCATGTAGTTGTGCGTCCAGCCCACGCCCACGGGCACCGGCATGTTGTCGAACAGGGTGCGAGCACTGTTGTAGGTGCGCTCCAGATGCAGCGGAAAGCTGCCGGAGCCGGTGTAGTCGATTTCGCGCTGGAATTTGTTGCCGGTGGCGGAGTCGATGGGGTTGCTGCCATTGCCGCCGGCGATGGCGCAGTTACCGTCGCATTTGGGAATACCGCAGCGGCCGCTTTCGGGGTCTTCGTTGCCAGCTGGGGTGCAGGATGCAAGAGGGTACTTTCGCCACACATCGCGGTTGCTGAACATGCCGCGATAGATGCAATCCACCAGCCCGTAGGCACCGTAACGAATGGACTGGCTGCACACCGGCTCACGCGACAGGGTATTGAGCGAGCCCACCTCGAACCAGTGGGTATTCAGATCGTACGCGGCATTCCTGGCCGCAGTTTGCGCCTCTTCCATGGACGCACACCAGACCGAACCATCAGCACCATTTTCGTCGGTGTGGCAGTCGGTGAAATCAGGCGTCTGCGCTTGCGCGGTTGGCACGTGGAAGGCCAACAGCACCAGCAGGAGTACCCCCCCCCGCAACAAGGATTTCAGCAGCCCGACCATCGCTCTCCCTTCCATTTCAAAACGCCGCGTCTTGCACGGCTCCTGAGGATGCCGTGCTGTCGATTGCATCGTGTGTTGTTCCCGCGCCGCCCACGCGATCTTGCGTGTTCCCATGCGGCCCGTAGCGGGACGGACTCTAGCATTCGGGTTTGGGGAATGACAATGCTCGGCGGCCTCCATCGATGCATTCGTCGGTTTCGGCCTTCGGCAGGACATGCTGTTCGGCAAATCGTTTTGAACAATCCGAGTCGCTTCCCGTTGACCAAACGCCAGCGTATGGGTTAGCCTCAAACAAGCGTTTGATTCAGCCCATGCGATGACGACCCATCATTTCTCCACCAAGGACCGGATCCTGTCGGCAGCCGAGGCGCTGTTCGCCCGGCAGGGGTTTGCGGCGACCTCGCTCCGACAGGTGACCAGTCGCGCCGATGTCAACATCGCCGCGGTCAACTACCACTTCGGCAGCAAGGAAAATCTGGTCAACGAGGTGTTCCGGCGCCGCATGGACCAGATGAGCGAGGAGCGCCTCGCGGCCTTGAAGGTTGCCTGCTGCGAGCGGCCCGGCGAGCTCGAACCGGTGCTGGCCGCGTTTGTCGAGCCGGCCCTGGCGATGGCGCAGGATCGTCATGGCGGCGCGGATTTCGTGCGCGTCATCGCCCGCGCCTACGCCGAGAGCAACGACGGCCTGCGCAAGTTCCTGTCGGACCGTTACGGCCACGTCCTGCGCGAATTCGCCAAGGCCATTACCGGCTGTGTCGAAGGCCTCGGCAAGGAGGACCTGTATTGGCGACTGGATTTCCTCGCCGGTGCCCTGGTCTATGCGATGTCGGATTTCGGTCTGATCAAGCGGCCATCGGGCACGTCCGAATCCAGCCATCGCCAGCGCGCCGCCGCCGCCCTGATCCGCTTCGCATCGGCTGGTTTCAAAGCGACCAACTGATTTATATTCATGGAGGTATGTAACATGTTTGAGAAACTGCTTGTACGCCGTGTCTCCGTCCTCGGCGCGGGCGTGATGGGCGCGCAGATCGCCGCGCACCTCACCAATGCCGGGGTCGATACCGTCCTGTTCGATCTGCCCGCCAAGGACGGGCCGGCCGATGGCATCGTCCTGAAGGCCATCGCCAATCTCGGCAAGCTCAGCCCGGCGCCGCTGGCTAGCAAGGCGCTGGCAGAGGCGATCACGCCGGCCAATTACGACAGCGGCCTCGATCAACTCAAGGATTGCGACCTCATCATCGAAGCAATCGCCGAACGGATGGACTGGAAGCAGGACCTGTACCGCAAGATTGCGCCGTTCGTGCCCGCGCACGCGGTGCTGGCGAGCAATACATCAGGCTTGGGAATCAATGCGTTGGCGTCTGTTCTTCCAGAAGAACTTCGGCATCGTTTCTGCGGCCTGCACTTCTTCAACCCGCCGCGCTACATGCATCTGGCCGAGCTGATTCCAGCCACCACCACCGAGCCCAAGGTGCTGGAAGGGCTGGAGACCTTCCTCACCACCCAGGTCGGCAAGGGCGTGGTGCACGCCAAGGACACCCCCAACTTCATCGGCAACCGGATCGGCGTGTTCTCGATCCTCTCGGTGATCCAGCACACCCACGCCTTCGGGCTGGGCTTTGACGAGGTCGATGCCCTGACCGGGCCGCTGCTGGGGCGGCCGAAGTCGGCCACCTACCGCACCTCCGACGTGGTCGGGCTGGACACCATGGCCCACGTCATCAAGACCATGGCCGACACCTTGGCCGACGACCCCTGGCACCGCTATTTCAAGTCGCCGGCCTGGCTGGAGGCCCTGATCGCCAAGGGCGCGCTGGGCCAGAAGGTCGGCGCCGGCATCTTCCGCAAGGTCGGCAAGGACATCGTTGTTCTCGATCTCGAAAAGCAGGATTACCGTCCGGCCGACCGCGGCGCGGCGCCGGAGATCGTCGAAATCCTCAAGCAGCGCGATCCGGCGGAGAAATTCCGCCAGCTGCGCGCCTCCTGCCATCCGCAGGCGCAGTTCCTGTGGGCCTGCTTCCGCGACCTGTTCCACTACAGCGCCTTCCATCTGGCCGCCATTGCCGACACCGCCCGCGACGTCGACCAGGCGATCCGCTGGGGCTACGGCTGGGCGCAGGGGCCGTTCGAAACCTGGCAGTCGGCCGGCTGGGCGCAGGTGGCGCAGTGGATTGACGAGGACGTCAAAGCCGGCAAGGCGATGAGCGATGCCGCCCTGCCCGCTTGGGTGATCGACGGCCGCGCCGGCGTGTACGCGCCCGAAGGCAGCTACAGCCCGAGCAGGAACGCGCTGCAGCCGCGCTCCGCCCTGCCCGTCTATCGCCGCCAGCGCTTCCCCGACCCGATGCTGGGCGAGCGCTTCGCGCCCGGCGAAACCGTGTTCGAAAACGACGGCCTGCGGATGTGGCACGACGGCGACGAGGTCGCCGTGGTCGGCTTCAAGACCAAGCTGCACACGGTCAACGACGCGGTGATCGAGGGCATGCAGGAAGCGGTGGCGCGTGCCGAGCGCGACTTCGCCGGGCTGGTGGTCTGGCAGCCGAAGGAACCGTTCTCCGCCGGTGCCGATCTGGCCGGTGCGATGGGCCTGCTGCAGGCGGGCAAAGTGGATGCATTCGAATCCATGGTCGCCAACTTCCAGGCCACCAGCCAGCGCATCAAGTATTCGCTGGTCCCGGTGGTCGCGGCGGTGCGCGGGCTGGCGCTGGGCGGCGGCTGCGAATTCCAGATGCACAGCGCCATGACCGTCGCCCACCTCGAGAGTTACATCGGTCTGGTCGAAGCCGGCGTGGGCCTGCTGCCGGCCGGCGGTGGCCTGAAGGAATTGGCCGCCCGCGCTTCGACTGCGGCCGGTCCCGGTGGGGATGTCTTCGCCGAACTGAAGAAGGTGTACGAAACGATTGCCATGGCGAAGGTCTCGACCTCGGCCGTGAACGCCAAGGAGCTCGGCCTGCTG